>NZ_JBHFKT010000014.1:0-118725 GCF_042879335.1 Photorhabdus sp. RM96S
ATGGAACGGGCACAGCAGTACATAATCTTTGCCGCGTTTAAAGAGCTGTCGCCCCTGTTGCTCCACCACGGCGACTAAGGAGACGGCGGCTTTCAGGTGCTGTAATTCTGCGTCGGGTATCCGTGCCATGTTGTTGACTCCTAAATCCTGTCAAGATTTAAATTGACTCTTAATTGGATTTATTTATAATCCTTTTAGGAGTTACTTGCAACCCCTAATTCAGACAAGCCCTTACACTAACGGAGTCACTATGCAAACAGAGTTTTTGATTATGCAAAATGCTGAACTCCGCAAAGAGTTTGGGGTACGTCTCAAGGCGCTACGTAAGCAGAAGGGATGGCCTCAGAAAGAACTGGCTGGGAAAGTTGAGATCCGTTTTCAACAACTGAACAAGTACGAGAGCGGACTTAACATACCTCCCGCTGAGATGATGGTTAAGCTGGCTGATGTGTTAGGGGTCACGGTGGATTATCTGCTGACAGGCAATCCTGTTGAAGATTCACCGTTGGCTAACTCTCGATTATTTAGGCGTTTTCAGGTTCTGGAGCAACTGGCACAGGAAGATCAGGAAACAGTTATCAAGATCATTGATGCCATGATTGCCAAGCAACGTATGGAGTCTGCATTGCTGCCCGTTGATGAACCGGAGGGATAAAAATAGCGCGGCGCTGATGTGTTGAGACCACACCAACGCCGCTCACCACAAGCAACTAAAAGAGGTAGTTACTATGGCTAAGGAGCATTCTAAAGCAGAAGCAGCGATAAATAAAGCTGTGAAAACAGAACGTTATTACACTGTGGGCTATGTGCCGAACGGGAACAGAGTCAACAACGCCACACCGGCGATACATCTGAAGGGGCAGTGGCTGAGACAGGCGGGGTTTAATACTGGCGGCCAGATTACGGTGAAGGTGATGGATGGCTGTTTGGTGCTCATTCCTGACAGTGAAGCTACACAACAACAGCATCAGCAGTACCAGCGGCAACAGGCCCAACTGCGGGAGATTAAACAGCAGGTGCAGGCGTTGATAATCGGTTTTGCGGGTTAAGGGGAGAGCATGAGATGACGATAGCCATTGAACATTTGCAGGACATTCAGTTAACCCACATTGAAGCGCTGGCCTTAGCCCAACTGGTTAAGCGGCTGAACTGGTCTGAGATACGGGCGTGCGCGGTGAATGATGAGGAAGCGTATCAGATTAAAGATGCCATCGGTAAGCTTCAATCTGCTCTGGCTTACCGTGGGTATGCACCACGGTAGATCATGAAAAGGCCGGAAGATCTCGAAGGATCTTTCCGGCTATTTATATTATTTAGTCCATCGTACATCCCAATGCGGTGTAATATCCTCTATTACCATTGTTCTGGTAGAACAATGGAGGTAAAAGTCATTATTTTTTATTGTAATTTCTGTTTTTTCCCTCGTTGATTCAATAATGGGGGCACACTCAAATGCAACTCCTCCCCCATTAATTTCCAATACAGAAACATCAATACATGTCAATGTGATCATAAAACAATTAAACTTTTTCCTCTTCCATTTCTCTGGAATAACTTTTGGTATATTTCTGCTACAGAAAAAAAGTTTTAATCTAGATGTGTCATAATATAAAAATTGTTCAAATTCAACATGTTCCATCGATAGTTCATTATTAAACATGAACTTAATTTTTTCTTTAAAAATAGCATGATCAAACCACATTTATTTGCCTCAAGGAAAATTATAATGTTCTGGTAATCCATCGACACTTTTGTTTCTAAATCCATCTCCAGACGCAGGATTATATTCTCTAGGATTAAAATGAGGCCCCTGATTTCCAGGAGTCCCTGGTGGGCCATATATATGCCCTGCTGAATGTTCCTGTATTACTATTTTGGAGCCATCTGGACGAGTAAAATGATATTCTCTTGACGAAAGAGGATTGTGATTAGCATCCATTATTTGACGATCACTTCTATCGGTTAACGGAACTTTTTTAGTGGCATTAGGGTGTTGATTCATTGGTATTCCCGCATCTCTTTTTGCTGCTCTAAGCGCTGCTTTTCTGGAATTAAATTGGGCATTACACCCAGCAAGACCCAGCGGATCTATCCACGACACCGGATTAGGCACGTACGCATACAGGTTCAGACCCCCTGCTAATCCTATCGGGTCATGCCAGCGGGTCATGTTCCCCTGCGGCGTGTATTCATGCCACAGGTGGTGAAACTGAAAGGTGTCACATTCCGCCAGATACCCTGGGTTATCATAGCGGCAGGTCACCAGCCGCTGGCGCTGTGCGGCGTGCAGCCAGTCAATGGCCGTGAGCTGCTGGTGTTCGTAGTGCAGCGCCAGGGTCGTGGTGTCGGCATGGACCAGGCGGGTCAGGCGGTGGTGTTCATCGTAATGAAAGACGGTCTGGTTGCCGTTGCGGTCCTCTATCAGGGACAGGCGGCGTTTATCCCCCTGGACCTCGGCAAAACTCAGTATCTGCTGGGCGCGGCGGTTGAACAGGCGCAGCTCGCCGTCGCGTTGCCCGTACAGCAGGTAATGGCCGGCATGCAGGTTGACCGAGAAGACGTTTTCCGCCGGGGTATGGAAGGTGTAAATCACCCCTTCGCCGTCGGTGAAATGAGTCTCCTCGCCGTCGCGGCGCAGGTGCTGCGACCAGTCATCGGCCCATTTGGGGCCGAACAGCCCGGCCAGGGCGGCGGTGGAGCGGTAAGTCCGGTTCAGGGTCAGCGGCAATACCCCCGGCAGGGCCAGCACCGGCCAGACCTGTAGGAAGTCGCCGGTCGCCACGTCTACCGGCTCGCCGGCTTTGCTACAGAGCTGACGGTTACAGCCGGTTTTTTTCACCGACGGGGTGGGTTCCGCCCCGGATTTGGCTTTGCCGCCGTTGCCTTTCCGGCCAAGCGGCAGCGGGAGCAGGCCGGCAATGGCGACCAGCCAGCGCAGGTCTTTGTTGTTGGCGGTCAGGATAGTCAGGGCATCACCGGTTTGCGGGGTGATGGCAATTGAGGCGGCAGCGCTGTTGATATTGGCGTCACAGGTGGTGCGGTGGCCCAGCCGGGCAATGGGCTTGCCATTGGCAAACACCGTTTTCGCGCCTTCGGCAATCACCACCGGGCCGGGGTGGTCGCTGCACATAATTTTGTCCCCCTGACGGGCCACCGGCTGACCTTCAAAAAAGACGTCCGGCGAGCCTTCGACAATTTGGCCCTTATTCGCCCCATATTGCCCGAGTGCCGCGCCCACGGCCGAGACCAGTCCGCCGACAAAACCGCCTGCCAGCCCGGCCGCCGCCCCGGCCACCACGGCCATCGCCAGGCCGCCGGTCGCCACAATTAACCCGCCGACGGCCACCGCCGCCAGCGCGCCGAGCACCACGCCGCCCAGCGCGCCCCATAATCCGGCGCTTTTATTCTGGTGGGCAATCGCATCCCCCAGGCGGGCCGGGGCCTGGCCTTCGGTGGCGACGGTACTCTGGCCAAAAAAACCCATCACGCCATGGGTGAGGCTTTCGCCGATATCATTGCCTATCTGCGCCCCCAGTTTCCCGGCGGCCACCCCGGCGACCAGCGGGAGGGCGGCGGGAGCGCCGCCCACCGCAACGGTATACGTTATCGCCGCCGCCAGCGAATGACGCTGAAAATCCTCACTTTCCAGATAATTCAGCGCCGTATCGGCCGAAGCGCTGCCTTCGGTCGGTGGCGGAGCATTTCCCGCGGCGGTCGTCTCTGGTCTGGTTGCGCGCTGCGCGGCGCCGGCCCCCAGCCAGGCCATCATCAATACACTCATGACCCCTCCCGGACACTATTGTGGGTTATCATCCCGGCGGGGCTGAAACGAGGTCATGATAGTGAGCCGCTGTTTTAGCTGGATTGAGGGCTTGTTGCATGTTAGACCGCCAGCGCTTTGAGCACTCAGGCGGTCAGAGATTTGTTCGGCGCTAAATCGCCTGCATTGGTTTTTTTGGAATGACATCACGCTTCCCTTATCATTTTTGAGGTTTACAACGCACAGCACAGTTGCCCGGCATGCGGCGCATAGTTATAAGCTACCCAAGGGTTAAAGAACCTCGGGCAAGTTACGTCAGAACTATAAAGGCGCTAGCAGTCTGTTGTTGATGGTCTTATTGATAACCTGTATTGAACAGGCAACATCGGGGATATTCCATTGCTGCTTAAGAGTACAGTTAAGATAACTAATAAGTCGTTTTATTTGTTTAATATCCAATCAAGAACATATAATAAAAAATTCATGTTGTCCCGTCTGTTTGGGTGATGAACATTTGATTAACATTAATAAATGTGATGTGTGTCGCAAAAGTTTTTTTAAACTAAACCAGCAGCGTTAATCAAAAATCCGATTTAAGTGAAGCTCAGATTAATTAATATTCATCAAATTCTTCAATGGTCACTTGCAGCGATAACAATTTCCCATTGCGCAATAAAGTGACAGGAACAACGCTGCCGGGGCGTATTTCAGCGACTTGATCCATTGTTTCAACCGCAGAAATAGCGGGTTTGTTATTGACACTGGTAATGATATCACCCACTTTAATACTGGCTTTTTGCGCTGGCCCGTTTGCAGTCACCTGAAATACTCGTAATCCCTGAATCTGGTTAATATTGCCGTTAGAAGAGCGAATATGTGGCAGCTCTTGTGACGTTATGCCGATAAAACCCCGGATAACCCGTCCGTCACGGATAAGTTTTTGCATAATTTTAGTGGCGAGTTCAGTCGGAATAGCAAACCCCAGTCCTTCTGGCGTTTCACCATTTTCACTTTTATCGAATGATAATGTATTGATACCCACCAGCTCACCAAGGGTGTTAATCAGCGCTCCGCCGGAGTTACCTTGATTAATGGAAGCATCAGTTTGGAGAAAGTTTTGGCGGCGGGTAGGGCTTAATCCAACGCGACCGGTAGCGCTAATAATCCCTTGAGTAATGGTTTGCCCCAAGTTGTAAGGGTTACCAATGGCTAGAACGACATCTCCCACATGCGCGACTCTATTTGGATTAATCGTTATGACAGGCAGGTTCTCGGCATTAATTTTCAGGACAGCAAGATCCGTTAAGCTATCAGAACCTATGACCAGAGCTTCATAAAAATGACCGTCTTGCAGTGCAACAATAATTTGTCCTGCATTATTAATGACGTGTTTATTGGTAAGGATGTAGCCCTTATCGCTCATGATGACGCCGGAACCAAGGGTATGGTTTTCCCGACCTTGATGAGAAAAACTCCCCATGTTGCTGCTGTAGACGTTAACCACGGCGGGCGCCGCCCTGCGGACACCTTTATTAAAGCTGAATGGAATTTCGTCATTACTGTTGCTGGTAATTGCAGATATCAGCCCGCTAGGGCGCAGCGATGGAATGGTAATTAGCAAAATTACAGCTACAAGTAATCCTAAAAAAGCAGAGCGCAGCAACTTGGCAATCATGGGTATTATTCAGTGTGAGTTGATGAGTCATGGCAGGATAACATAGAAATTAACAGACACCGCATTATGCTGTATCTACTTTTAGCGCTTCGATTATCACTATTGAGTTTTCATTAATCATAAAACGAAAAAATTTGTACTGACAGTTTACGAGGGTATTAAACTTTTTTTATCGCATTTTGCTACAACCGGAGGGGTTTTAACGCTGTTTTCACTATCTTTAACTTTTCGTTTTAGCGCTTTTTATTTACTTCGTCATGTTGAGATTCACTCAGATTAAATCATGTGAGGTGTCGTTTTTCATATCGTTTGAAAGCAAGGCGTGACAGAAATTTTCACTCATTCAGGTAAGATAAGGTACGCTTTATCTGCATATGATAAAACAGTCGTTAAAAAACCGTTTATGGTCTATCAGTGTAGTTTTAAAATCTGGAAAAAATAGTAAGCGTATTATGAAAAAACAGGTAAAAACTTTAATCATTAAAGGTGAAAATAAGTGATTAAGGCTTTTTTAAAATGGGTAAAAAATTCGACGTTATACTGGCATTGTAAGAGAAAACATCAGGAAAAACCGGTCTTGAATTGATTAATAAAGTGACAGCGTTAATCCAATAATAAGAATAAAAATATTTAAATAACGTTTCGTAATTATGCTACACATAGCCTTCTTCAACCCATTGTTATACATAGAATTATGAGTGGTATAAGATGTAGCACTATTTTGAAATCTTATTTAACAGGATTAACCAAATTAAGCTAATGTGCTTAAATAAGTGGTTTTGTATGGGTTGTAAGGCGTTTATGAAAAACAGAGTCAATCATTAAAGAAAATCGATAAACCTTTAGGTTGACTAGATTAGCAGTATTAAATATTGAGCTTAAATACTATTAGCATATCTGCTCTGGTTTTAAAGTTGAAGAGTTAAATACGGGAAAAGAGAAAACCTAAACATCAGTTTAATGAAAGTGGGAAAGTTAAATACGTATCAGGAAACGAAAAATCATTAGGTTTATAAAAACTGCTTAATCAAAACCATCTATTGGATGCATTTTTGCTTTAAAAAATAGGAAAACCCCAGGAATGATAATTGTTTTACAGATGCCATCTTTTTTAACATGGTTAACTTTCTCTTTTTACTTGTATTTCCAGTTATTAGTGAATGCAAGCATTTTTTATCGGTAATTAACTCATCTGAGGATTTAAAAAGTAGGTATCCCATTAATGCCAACTTTTTAAAAAGTGCAGAGTAAATAAATATGCTCTATTCTTTACTATGAACATTTAAAAGTGAGAATGCAGAGAAATTAAAGGTTTTATGTGAAAGTAAAAGGCGGATTTAACTCAATGATGCATTTTTTATAAGAACAGTTAATTACATTTAATCAAATGCTATTAACCATTAACAGAAAGAGGCAACTTGAAAGATGACGGGTATATATTTTTTCATAACTTAACGCGTCCTTCTTCCATAATATCCAGCCGTTCGGTTAAAAAGCCAGAGTTAGCTTTTTCTTGTTACAAAAAGGAATTCCAACAGGATTTAACCGGCCGCAGAATAATGATATCGTCTTCACGAATAATCTCCAATTCGTTTACTCCCTCGAAATCGAGGTCGCGAGGGATATCAGCGACTTAAGACACAGCTTTATGCTGTGTCTTAAATGGAATGAGATCGATTTTTACTAAAAGTATTAATTTCTCAGTAACAGATAGATACTCTCTTCTCCGCGAAGGATGTTCAGCGCTATGACGGGTGGTTTAGAATCAATAACTTTGCGCAGTTCATTAATATTCTGTACCCGTTCATTATTGATCCCAACAATCAGGTCATTTTTCTGTAAGCCAGATAACGCCGCCGGTGAGTTTTGAGCAACACTATCGATTTTCACACCGTAAGTCCCTTTCACTTCACCATTGCTTAGGGTTGCACCTTGCAGGGCAAGAGTTAGATTTCCGGCTTTGGTTGTTTGACCTTCACTGTTTTCCAGCGTAACAGAAACCTCCATTGGCTTACCTTTACGCAATAAACCAATTTTAATTTCTTTACCTGGTATCGTTGTGCCGATTTTGGCTTTCAGTTCAGCAAAGCTACTAATCTTCTTACCGTCAACGGAAATAAGAATATCGCCGGATTTAATACCTGCTTTCGCTGCTGCGGATTTTGGTAATACTTCACTGACAAATGCTCCGCGCTGGGCGTCAATATTGAATGCCTTAGCGATATCGGAATTCATTTCAGTGCCTTTAATACCGAGAATACCGCGTTTTACTTCACCATGCGCGATAAGCTGCTCGCTCAGGGTTTTTGCCATATTACTTGGGATAGCAAAGCCGATACCGATGTTACCACCACCTGGGGCTAGAATAGCGGTATTGATACCGATTAATTCACCATTCAAATTAACCAGTGCGCCACCGGAGTTGCCACGGTTAATAGAGGCATCTGTTTGGATGAAGTTTTCCAATCCTTCCAGATTCAAACCGCTACGCCCTAACGCAGAGATAATGCCGGAAGTTGCAGTTTGACCAAGGCCAAATGGATTACCAACTGCAACAGCGAAATCACCAACTCGGAGCTTATCAGAATCGGCCATAGTAATTGCAGTTAAATTCTTAGCATCTTTCAGTTGCAGTAAGGCAATATCGGTCTGAGGATCGCGGCCTAATAATTTGGCTTCATATTCGCGGCCATCATTCAATTGCACACGGATTTTATCTGCATTTTCAATAACGTGATTGTTGGTTAATATATAACCTTTGGCAGCGTCAATGATGACACCTGAACCAAGCCCTTGGAATGGGCGGGTACTTTCACGGCCCATGGGTAGATTTGGACCAAAGAAGAATCTGAATTCTTCAGGTATACTCTGTTCCTGTTGTACCTGCGTACCAGAGACATGCACGCTGACAACGGCTGGCAGGACTTTTTCAAGCATCGGTGCGAGGCTTGGCAACGCCTGACCGGCGATAGCAGCAGGCAAAGCAGCCTGGCTAATCGTAGGGACAGAAATTGTAGACAATCCGATACTGATTGCTAATGCACTAAGGAATAAGTGTTTTCTTTTCATCTAATTTTGTTCTCTTGTATACCTAAGCCGAAGGCTAACTGAGTTAATTCTGGCAAGCTGCCATGATTACTCTATGACTGTTAATTATTAAATAAAGTTCATCGGGCAAACAGATTTAGCATGATTCTTTACAGGTATTTACATGATTGAAAAACAAAAAAACAAAACTTGTAGGTAGATAATAGCTTTTACATTTGAATTAATGCTGTGGCACACGATGTGCCACAGCAGGGTATTTACTGGTTTTTTTCATTCATCGGACGAAACAGGCCGGAAGCGCTATCGGAATAATCTCTTGGTGGCATTTTAACCGGAGATTGATCATTATCCGCTTCTGACTCAGTCAATCGATAATTAAATGGATTTTCTTGTGCTGGCATATTTGGCATCAGTTCATGAGAGCTTTTAGCCATATGTTGATATAACTGACGATAATCGCGAGCCATATTGTCGAGTAATTCTGCGCTACGGGCAAAATGACCAACTAATTCTTTACGGTACTCTTCCAGTTCTGATTTATTATTCTCCAATTCAGTTTGTAAGGCTTTCTGCTGGCGCAGCTTAGTGTTACCAAAACGCATAACTAGCGCTCCGATAGCAAAACCAACCACCAATCCAATCAGTGCATACTCCCAAGTCATAGCTACTCCTTCATCGACATCGTTGTTCCGCAGAATGTTTCACTTAATTATCGTCACTATAACCGTTAATCTAGTTAGAGTGGAATATTGATCATGATTTACATTTGCTTGTATACCCGTCATCTTTCAAGTTGCCTCTTTGTTGGCTGCGCTCACTCACCCCGGTCTCATCGTTCTCTATGCTCTCGGGGATTCGCTCCCTTGCCGTCGCGATGCATCTTGAAATCCATAGGGTATAGATCTTATTGTGGACCTTAATTGTAGACAATTGATCCGATAATAAGGTCAATCTGAATCTTGACATCCTCCCCGCCCAAAGGACGAGGATTCCTACTATGTTCAGACCGAAGTCTAAATCATTTCGGTGGGTTCCTGCTTCAACGGGCGGTCTGACTGCACCCTCCCTCCACAGGCAAGCACGGCATGCCCTGCCGCTAAAATATTGCGCGTTCCGTTGATATCGGCGTTTGCGGTATAGCCACATGCCTGACACTCGAATTTATTCTGTGACTGGCGGTTTTCTTTTGCGGTATGACCACAGCAAGCACATTGTTGACTGGTATAGGCTGGCGCTATGGCTAATACCTGACCTCCGCGCCAGAGCTGCTTATACTCAAGCTGACGGCGCATTTCATACCAGCCCTGATCCAGTATCGCGCGGTTTAAGCCTGATTTTGCTCGTACATTGCGTCCAGGCTGTTCTGTCGTTCCTTTCGCCGATTTTGACAGGTTTCTGACCTTCAAGTCCTCCATGACTATCATTGCGTGGTTTTTGCTGATTGTCGTGGTGACTTTATGAAGATAGTCCTTGCGTATGTTGGCTATATGGGCGTGCAGTTTCTGAATTTTTCGTTTCTGTTTCTGCCAGTTAGCGCTGAACTTCACTTTTCGGCTTAACTGACGCTGGAGTCTCGCCAGCTTATGCAGGCTGGTTTTAAAACTGTTTACAGGCTCGTATACCGTGCCATCTGAAAGGGTGGCCAGTTTTGCTACCCCCGCATCAAGCCCCACCATTGATGAGGATTCATGCCGGGGCTCTGTCGTCTCATACTCTGTCTGGAGGCTGGCGTACCATCTGCCGCATGACTGGCTGACGGTGACGTTCTTCACTTCACTGATGACTTCACGGCTGCTGTGATAGCGTAGCCAGCCCAGCCTGGGAAGAAAAATACGGCTGTTGGCCTGATCCAGTTTGACACCCTGTGGATAGCGGAAAGCATCGTGACATCCCCGCTTTTTGAAACGGGGAAACGCGGCTCGCTTTTGAAAGCAGTTTTTGTAGGCTCGCTCCAGATCTTTAAGAGACTGCTGCAAGGGCTGTGATGGGGCGTCTTTAAGCCATGGTGTCTCGGTGTCAGATTTCCATGCAATGAGCCATGATGCCATTTTTGGATAGGGAATGTACTTATTTCCCGATTCAGAGTTTTCATTTTGGTGAGCCAAAGCCCGATTGAAAACAAAACGACAAGCTCCAGCGAAGCGTCGCATATCACGCTCCTGCTGACCATTGGGTCTTAACTGGAATTTGAAGGCTTGTAATCGTTTCATCCCCGCCATTATACTTTGGTCTATGAAAAATGAAACGGATATTCGCCGTGGAAGACACTGTATTTTCCTGATGCACGTCCACTTGGTATTTGTCACAAAATACAGGCGAAAAATATTTGATCAGGATGCGATTGAAAAGCTACGAGGCTATTTTGCCCGTGTCTGTGCCGATTTTGCTGTTGAACTGGTTGAAATGGATGGCGAACAAGATCATGTTCACCTGCTAATTAATTACCCCCCTAAATTGGCAGTATCTAATCTGGTTAACAGCCTCAAAGGGGTATCGAGTCGATTGCTTCGCCGAGATCGTCCTGATATTGCACAGCGCTATTACTACAAAGGTGTTCTTTGGACACCGAGTTATTTTGCGGGTAGTTGTGGCGGGGCGCCAATATCAATCATTCGCCAATACATTGAGCAACAGCAAACACCGAGTTAGTCTGAATACCGCGCCTTATATCACCGCCCTGAAGGACCGGGGTTTTACGGCGCATCGGATAAAAACGATAAAAAACGGGCGATTATTTTAAGGATTGTTATTGTTATGCCATCATTGACTACCCCTTCATCATATTATCAACAAGCCCTTTCTGAGGGTAAATACCAACCAGATGATGTTCAGCGCCAAGTTGTAGCGCAATTGGATACCATTCACAATACTCTGATTAATGCTTCTCCCAGTAATCCCGTGAGGCGACAAAGCTTGAAAAGGCGTCTGAGTAAACTGTTAGGAAAGCAGGCTTCAATGAGCTGTGCGCCTGTTCAAGGGCTTTATATGTGGGGGGGCGTGGGTAGAGGGAAAACTTGGTTAATGGATATGTTTTACCAGAGTTTACCCGGTGAAAGAAAACTACGCTTGCATTTCCATCGTTTTATGCTGCGGGTACATGAAGAATTAAAGGTATTGCAAGGGCATGAAAATCCGCTGGATATTGTGGCTGATGGTTTTAAAACGGAAACAGATGTACTTTGCTTTGATGAATTTTTTGTCTCCGATATTACTGATGCGATGATTCTTGGTACATTGTTGGAAGCGCTGTTTGTCAGGGGGATTACCTTGATTGCAACGTCAAATATTCCTCCTGATGAACTCTATCGTAATGGTTTACAGAGAGCTCGCTTTTTGCCTGCTATTGAGCAGATCAAAAAATATTGTGACGTGATGAATGTGGATTCGGGTATTGACTATCGGTTGCGCACGTTGACTCAAGCTCATCTCTATTTCACACCGCTGAATGAAGATAATGAACGCGCGATGGATCAAATGTTTATTCTTTTGACCGGTAATAATAGTAGAGAACAAGCCTCTGTATTGGAAATTAACCACCGGCAGATGCCCGCGATTCGTCATGCTGATGGTGTATTGGCAATTGGATTTAAAGTTTTGTGTGAAGATGCGCGTAGTCAGATGGATTACATTGTTTTATCAAAACTTTATCACACGGTTTTGTTATATCAGGTTCCGGCGATAATGCCGGGTAATGAAAATGCCGCTCGCCGTTTCCTGGCGCTGGTTGATGAATTTTACGAACGCCGGGTAAAATTGATAATTAATGCGGCGGTGCCGATGGAGCAAATTTACCAAGGGGTGTTGTTGGTTTTCGAATACCAGCGTTGCTTATCCCGTTTGCAAGAGATGCAAAGTGAAGAGTATCTGAAATTACCTCATTTACCTTAATTTTGTGTTTACCCGTATATTTCAGACTCAAAACTGATTTTAAATATTCAAATTGGGGTCGATTTTTATTTTTGACTTCTCTATAATCTTGCGACCCCACGTTACGGCAATGTTTTTTTCCCAAAAACTTGCAATAGTGCCGGCATAGGCTATTCGAAGGGGTAGGTTTGCTGGACAAGAGTCGTGTGAACCTCAGCAAGTTTCTGAACCTTGAGTGTTCACCAACGTGTAACTTATTATTGGGTAAGCTTTAATGAAAACTTTTACAGCTAAACCAGAGACCGTAAAACGCGACTGGTATGTTGTTGACGCAGATGGCAAAACTTTAGGCCGTCTTGCAACTGAAGTGGCTAGTCG
Source organism: Photorhabdus sp. RM96S (assembly GCF_042879335.1). Lineage (NCBI taxonomy): Bacteria > Pseudomonadati > Pseudomonadota > Gammaproteobacteria > Enterobacterales > Morganellaceae > Photorhabdus > Photorhabdus sp. RM96S. The sequence continues at coordinate 12,729 of NZ_JBHFKT010000014.1, forward strand.
TCTGCGCGGCAAGCATAAAGCGGAATACACTCCGCATGTTGATACCGGTGATTACATCATCATCGTTAATGCAGAAAAAGTTGCAGTCACCGGCAACAAGCGTTCTGATAAAATCTACTATCACCACACCGGTCATATCGGTGGTATTAAGCAAGCGACCTTTGAAGAGATGATTGCCCGCCGCCCTGAGCGTGTAATTGAAATCGCGGTTAAAGGCATGCTGCCAAAAGGGCCGCTGGGCCGTGCAATGTACCGTAAACTGAAAGTTTATGCAGGTAGCGAGCACAACCATGCGGCACAGCAACCGCAAGTTCTGGACATTTAATCGGGATTATAGGCAATGGCTGAAAATCAATACTACGGCACTGGTCGCCGCAAAAGCTCTTCCGCACGTGTCTTTATTAAGCCAGGTAGCGGTAATATCGTCATCAACAAACGCAGTCTTGAAGTTTACTTCGGCCGTGAAACAGCGCGCATGGTTGTTCGTCAGCCGCTGGAGTTGGTTGATATGTTGGGTAAACTGGATCTGTACATCACTGTTAAAGGTGGTGGTATTTCTGGTCAAGCAGGTGCAATCCGTCACGGTATCACCCGCGCACTGATGGCGTATGACGAAACTCTGCGTTCTGATCTTCGTAAAGCTGGCTTCGTTACCCGCGATGCTCGTGAAGTTGAACGTAAGAAGGTTGGTCTGCGTAAAGCACGTCGTCGTCCACAGTTCTCCAAACGTTAATTTTTTGTCTTTATGGCAATTATTTAATGTGCAAACCCGTCTTTGTGGCGGGTTTTTTACTTAATTATCCACACACTTCCCCCAAAATGTACAAAATCTGGTAAACTAGTGCCAATTTTTGCCTCATCCATTTGTCTGCCTACTATTTGAACGGTAGTAATTACGTTGAAACGGTAATGACTGCGTTGAAACGAGAGTCATTGTGTTGAGTAGCGCATTCCGTATTCACCGTTGTGACGTAGAAACATAAAGGATGAGAATGAATGAGTAAGAATAGTCGTGGTCGTGTGGGGCTATTCATTCCCTTTTTAGATAAACTTGGAGGTTTTCATGGCTGTCGCTGCCAACAAACGTTCGGTAATGACTCTGTTTTCAGGCCCGGCCGACATTTTTAGCCATCAAGTGCGAATTGTATTGGCGGAAAAAGGTGTCAGTGTTGAAGTTGAGCAGGTTGAGGCAGGTAACCTGCCACAGGACCTTATCGATCTGAACCCTTATCAGACAGTTCCGACTTTGGTTGATCGTGAGCTGACGCTATATGATTCCCGCATCATTATGGAATATCTGGATGAACGCTTTCCTCATCCACCATTAATGCCTGTGTATCCAGTTGCCCGTGGTTCCAGCCGTTTGATGATGCACCGCATCGAAAAAGACTGGTATTCCCTGATGCATACTATTGAGGAAGGCAATTCTCAAGAGGCCAATACTGCCCGTAAACGATTAGCAGAAGAGTTGCTAGCAGTGGCGCCAATATTTAAAGAGATGCCATTCTTTATGAGCGAAGAATTCAGTTTGGTTGATTGTTATCTTGCTCCTTTACTGTGGCGTTTGCCGGTATTGGGTATAGAATTACCGAGTTCTGGTACTAAAGATTTACAAATTTACATGCAGCGTGTCTTCGAGCGTGATGCATTCTTGGCTTCATTAACCGAAGCTGAACGTGAAATGCGCTTGCAATCCAGGAGCTGATTTATGGAGCTGTCTCAAATGTCTCCCCGTCGTCCTTATTTGTTGCGTGCTCACTACGAGTGGTTACTCGATAATGATATGACTCCGCATCTGGTTATAGACGTGACTTTACGTGGAGTTAATGTACCAATGGAATATGCCCGTGATGGGCAAATTGTGCTGAATATAGCGCCGAGAGCTGTTGGTAATCTTGAGTTAACCAATGATGAAGTACGCTTCAATGCCCGTTTTGGTGGCGTTCCCCGTCGGGTTAATGTACCGATGGCGGCAGTTATTGCGATTTATGGCCGTGAAAATGGGGCGGGAATGATGTTTGAGCCTGAAGCAGCTTATAAAGATGAATATCTTTTTAAATCCGCTTCAGATCAGGATAAGGCTGATACCTCTGCATCCGCGACAGATAATCTGGTATTAGTTACGGATGCATTGCCCGGTGCTGGAGATGATAATGGAGCTTCACCTGATGATGAGCCACCAAAACCGACGAGAGGGCGCCCTGCTTTACGGGTAGTAAAATAAGCGTTAAAAAGAGGGGGCGGTTTGCCTCCTTATTTTTTTTCAAATTCATTGATTAGAATTCTGTATTGTAGGCTTTTTCTAATTCCCAAAAACAATCTTCAGCTCTATTTTTAGCTTTGAAATCTGTGATAGCGCTTAAGCTCCTTTTAACCTTATTTACAAATTCTATTTTATTCTCTCTGGTCCCCAGTTCTGGTGGGATTGTGCAGATATCGGCCAATGATATATTGTTTTCTTTATCTACGTTAGCAAGGACTTCAGCAGGATTATTAATTAATGCTAAGGATAATGCGTAGTGAACTTCTTTGGCAAAACCTAGGTGTATGCTTTGCGTTAATTTAAAAGCCAGTTTTATCCATTTACTATCACCAGTAGAAATGTTGTGAGTGATTTCTTGTTTGGCTCCTATTTCACCTAATTCTGCCACTACAGAATTGGTACCTCTATTCATAATTTCTTTATTAATATTTTCAGATGTTAAGGGCTGTGATAAAGCAAGTGCTGTATGACTGATAAACAGCATTGGAGATAATAAAGTTAAGGTTTTTATTAGCTTCATTAATATTTCCAGTATTTATAGTTGAATAAGCATCGTGATATTTGTGTCGGTTAATTGGAATGTTTTATTTAAGACCCACACTAATGAGAATGAATATTCCAAAATATTATGTACGACAGTAATAAGTGTGGAATGTTCATTAAATTCACTTACTTTTTTGTGTAAGGGTAATCCAATTAATATAAGTTATCGAACTGATGATAGAAAGAGTTGGGAGCTGAAAAGCTCCCTTGGTTGATTAGATGTTGAGATAATCAAGAATGCCTTGCGCGGCTTTACGCCCCTCGGCAATTGCGGTTACAACGAGATCTGAGCCACGAACAGCATCTCCACCAGCAAATATCTGCGGATTGCTAGTTTGAAAGGGAGTGTCTGAGTACTCTGGTGCGACAATACGTCCTTGTTTATCCAAGGTTACTTGGTGATCACTTAGCCAGTTCATGGTATGTGGTTTAAAGCCGAATGCCATGATCACTGCATCGGCCTTAAGCAGGTGTTCCGATCCTGCGATAATTTCAGCTTGGCGGCGTCCATTTTCATCAGGTTGACCTAATTGAGTCCGTACCATTTTTATGCCACAAACTTGACCTGAATGGTTGATTTCAATCCTGACCGGTTGCAGATTAAACAGAAATTCCACACCTTCTTCCTTGGAATTTTTGACTTCACGCTGAGAGCCTGGCATGTTGATTTCGTCACGACGATAAGCACAGGTAACTGAAGCTGCTTTTTGGCGAATAGCCGTTCTGACACAATCCATTGCAGTATCACCGCCACCAAGCACCACGACCCGCTTACCTTGCATATTGATGAAAGGTTGCGATTGTAGGGCGGGATAACCCATCAAATGTCGGGTATTGGCAGTCAGAAATGGCAGCGCATCATAAACACCATCAGCATCTTCATTTGTCAGCCCCCCACGCATTGACTGATAGGTTCCTACACCAAGAAATACCGCATCAAACTGCTCAGTCAGTTCAGATAAGGCAATATCTTTGCCTATTTCAGTATTGAGCCGGAATTCAATTCCCATCTCAGAGAAAATTTCACGGCGGCGTATCATGACCTCTTTTTCCAGTTTAAACGCCGGTATGCCAAAGGTGAGTAATCCACCGATTTCCGGGTGACGATCAAAAACAACGGCTTGTACGCCATTACGAGTCAATACATCAGCACAAGCTAACCCAGCAGGGCCTGCACCAATAATCGCAACCTGTTTGCCCGTTGGCTGAACTTGTGACATATCGGGCTTCCAGCCCATAGCAATCGCTTTATCATTGATGTAGCGTTCAATATTACCAATGGTTACTGCACCGAACTCATCATTCAGAGTGCAAGCGCCTTCACAAAGGCGATCCTGTGGACAAACACGACCACAAACTTCCGGCAGGCTGTTTGTTTGATGGGATAAATCAGCCGCTTCCATAATACGTCCTTCATTGGCAAGTTTAAGCCAATTGGGAATGTAGTTATGAACGGGACATTTCCATTCGCAATAAGGGTTACCGCAAGAAAGGCAGCGATCAGCCTGTGTCTGTGCCTGAATGGCTGAAAATGGCTCATAGATTTCCACAAATTCTATTTTACGGATTTTCAACGGCTTTTTAGGCGGATCGACGCGTTGTAAGTCGATAAATTGATATACATTCTGGCTCATCTTGGCTCCTTATTGCGCTTGAATTCGCAACTCTGCGGAAGAACGACTGCGATGTCCCAATAGGGCTTTCACATCACTGGATTTTGGCTTCACAAGCGCAAATTTGCTCAGCCACTGTTGCCAGTTAGCAAGAATATCTTCACCGCGCTGGGAGCCTGTCAGGTGGACGTGTTCAGTGATAAGCCCTCTCAAGTGCTCTTCGTGGATAGCTAAGGCATCTACTGCCAGTACTTCAACCAACTCTGGGTTAACCCGTTTGCGGAAATCATCATTTTCATCCAGGACATAAGCAAAGCCGCCGGTCATTCCTGCACCAAAATTTATTCCAGTGCGTCCGAGAATACAGACGATACCTCCTGTCATATATTCACAGCCGTTATCTCCGATACCTTCCACAACCGTGATAGCACCTGAATTACGAACGGCGAAGCGTTCTCCTGCTCGCCCGGCTGCAAACAGCTTGCCTCCGGTTGCACCGTAGAGACATGTGTTGCCAATGAGGGTTGCCTGATGGCTTTTGAAGGCAGAACCTACAGGAGGGTGTATGACAATGCGGCCGCCAGCCATACCTTTGCCGACATAATCATTGGCATCACCGATAAGCGTCAGCTCCAGACCGCCGGCATTCCAGACGCCAAAACTTTGACCGGCAGTACCATTGAAATGAATTTTTATGGGCGTTGCGGCGATCCCCTGATTACCATATCGAGCAGCGATAAAACCGGAAAGGGAAGCGCCCACTGAACGATCCGTATTACGGATATCGAAATAGAAAGTTTTACTTTGTTGGTTTTCAATATAGCTAGCGGCTTGAGCCAGTAAATTCTTATTCAGGACCCCATTATCGAATGGTGGATTGTTTTCAGTGCAATATAAGGCTTTGCCCTGATGGGGTTCTGCGGTTGCCAAGAGCGGATCAAGATTGAGTTTGCTCTGTTTTGCTGAAATACCTTCCAGTACTTCCAACAGGTCAGTTCGGCCTATTAAATCAGTTAGATTTTTGACACCCAATGTAGCCATGATTTCTCTGGTTTCACGGGCGATAAAGCGGAAATAATTCATTACCCGTTCAGGTAATCCGTGGTAGTGGTCGCGACGTAATTTCTCATCCTGAGTGGCAACCCCGGTTGCACAATTATTAAGATGGCAAATACGCAGATATTTGCATCCAAGGGCAACCATTGGCCCAGTACCGAAACCGAAACTTTCAGCGCCAAGAATGGCCGCTTTAATAATATCTACGCCTGTTTTCAACCCGCCGTCAACTTGTAAGCGGATCTTATGACGTAATCCGTTAGCAACTAGCGCTTGTTGGGTTTCCACCAGCCCCAATTCCCACGGGCATCCTGCATATTTCACCGATGACAATGGACTGGCACCGGTACCGCCGTCATAGCCTGCGATAGTAATTAAATCGGCATAAGCTTTGGCAACGCCAGTGGCAACAGTACCAACACCGGGTTCTGAAACCAGTTTTACTGAGATCAGCGCATTGGGGTTGATCTGTTTTAGATCGAAAATCAACTGAGCTAAATCTTCAATAGAGTAAATATCGTGATGTGGTGGTGGAGAAATAAGTGTTACGCCGGGGACGGAATAACGTAGTTTTGCAATGTACGGTGTTACCTTATCACCCGGTAATTGCCCACCTTCTCCGGGTTTAGCGCCTTGTGCGACTTTAATCTGAATCACATCAGCGTTGACCAGATAAGCCGGTGTCACACCAAACCGACCGGAAGCAACTTGTTTGATACGGGAAACCTTTTTTGTTCCATAACGTGCGGGATCTTCTCCACCTTCGCCGGAGTTGGAAAAACCACCTAACGTATTCATAGCTTCAGCCAGAGCTTCGTGTGCTTCCGGGCTTAATGCTCCAATCGACATCGCTGCGGTATCAAAGCGTTTAAACAGCTCTTCGGCAGGTTCTACTTCTTCAATAGGTAGAGGTTCACCTTTTGTTTTTATCGCCAGCAAATCACGGATTGTGGTAATTGGACGCTGATTAACCAAACGAGAATATTTCAAGTAATCGTGATATTCGCCACTATGAACCGCAGACTGTAAAGTGCTTATCACATCTGGGTTATAAGCGTGATATTCGCCGTTATGAACATATTTCAGCAATCCGCCCTGATCGAGTGGTTGACGAGCAAGCCATGTACGTTTAGATAAGTTTTGCAGATCCTGCTCGAAATCGCTGAAATTAGCACCGCCAATTCGGCTGACGACGCCATTGAAGCAGAATTCAGTTAATTCGGAATGTAAGCCGACAGCTTCAAATAGTTTAGAGCAGCGATAGGAGGCGATAGTCGAGATGCCCATTTTCGACATGATTTTATATAACCCTTTATTAATACCATTGCGGTAGTTAAGCATGACATCAGCATAAGGTTTATTAATTGTGCCATTATCGACCATTTTGGCGAGGGATTCATAAGCCAGGTAGGGATAAATCGCTGTTGCACCAAATCCCAGTAGTACAGTGAAATGGTGTGGATCACGGGCACTCGCTGTTTCTACTATCAAGTTGGTATCACAGCGTAGGCTTTTTTCTACCAAACGGTGTTGAATAGCGCCAACGGCCATAGGCGCTGGTATAGGTAACTTCTCCGACGTAATGTTGCGGTCAGATAATACCAACAATACCGCACCATCTCTGGCGAGTTGTTCAGCCTGATCACACAATGCAAACAGGGCATTTTGCAGATTGGTTTCTTGTGGATTGAAAGTTAAGTCTAATTGTTCTGCGCGATAGTGTGGACTTTGCTGCGTTATTAATTGGTGAAAGTCAGAGTAGAGCAGAATAGGAGATTTAAAACTTAATCGGTGTGCCTGTCCCTCTGCTTCACAAAATACGTTCATCTCCCGCCCGATGCAGGTGGTGAGAGACATAACATGTGCTTCGCGTAGTGGGTCGATTGGCGGATTAGTGACTTGAGCAAATTGCTGGCGGAAATAGTCATAAATAATCCGTGGGCGGCTGGAAAGGACGGCAAACGGCGTATCATCTCCCATTGAACCGGTTGCTTCCTGACCATTCTCTCCCAGGACTCGGATGATTTGATCTAGCTCTTCGTTGCTGTAGGCAAATTGTTTGTGATAGACCGCTAAGGATTGATCGTTCAGATCCCGATGACCAGTTTGATCTTCCAGTAATTCTTCGAATGGGGTCAGACGCTTGACGTTTTTATCCATCCATTCTTTATAGGGATGGCGGCTTTTCAAGTCATTGTCTGTTTCTTCTGCATGCAGGATGCGGCCTTGGCGGGTATCAATCACGATAAGTTCACCGGGACCAACTCGCCCTTTTTCCACCACTTCATCTGGTTGATAATCCCAGATACCGACTTCGGAAGCACAGGTGATCAACTTATCTTTGGTGATAACATAACGGGCTGGGCGCAAGCCATTACGATCCAGATTACAGGCAGCGTAGCGTCCATCTGACATAACGATACCCGCGGGGCCATCCCACGGTTCCATGTGCATAGAGTTGAAATCAAAAAAAGCCCGCAGATCTTCATCCATATCAGGATTGTTTTGCCATGCGGGAGGAACCAGCAATCGCATAGCACGGATTAAATCCATTCCGCCGTTGAGAAACAGTTCCAGCATATTATCCAGCGAGCTGGAATCTGACCCTGTTTCATTGACAAAAGGGGCGGCAGTGTGCAGATCGGGAATAAGCGGTGTCTTGAATTTATAGGATCTTGCTCGTGCCCACTGGCGGTTACCGGTGATGGTGTTTATTTCACCGTTATGGGCAAGATAGCGGAAAGGTTGTGCCAATGGCCAGCGCGGGACGGTATTGGTTGAAAAGCGTTGATGGAATAGGCAAATTGCCGATTCCAAACGTAAATCAGCCAGATCGGGATAGAAACGGGGCAAATCTGCCGCCATGCACAGCCCTTTATAGATAGTCACTAGATTAGACAAACTGCAAACATAAAAGTCGCTGTCATTGATGCGTTTTTCTATTCGTCGGCGAGCAACGAACAAGCGGCGTTCTAAATCACGTGCACGCCAGCCAGCCGGAGCATTAACAAAAATCTGTTCAATATGAGGGAGGCTTGAAAGGGCTATTTCGCCCAGAATATCACTGTTGATGGGGACTGCACGCCAGCCAACGACTGACAGGGTTTCATTTTGTAGCTCTTGTTCGATGATTGCCCGGCAGTTTTGTGCAATCTGAGGATCTTGGCTGAGAAATAGCATACCGACGGCGTAATTGCGGGCTAAATGCCACTCTTGCTCCTGTGCGACCATCCGAAAAAAGCGGTCAGGTTTTTGCAACAATAAACCACAACCGTCACCGGTTTTGCCATCTGCCAGGATTGCCCCACGATGTTGCATTCTGGCCAAGGCATGGATAGCGGTACGTACTACTTTGTGGCTTGGCTCCCCTTCAATATGGGCTATCAGTCCAAAGCCACAGTTATCCTTTTCTTGAGATTTGTTATATAGCATAGTGTGAACCTCCCGAGGTTCTGTCCGACTCTCACAGAAACTCACAGACATTTGTGAGATTAATATTTTTTACTGGCGTCTGAATTGCGCCCTCAATCAACCACCACTTGTTTATTTGTGATAAACAGGTGGTGACTTAAATGATATTGTGTCACTGCATAATTATGGTTCAGATGAGAATCTGACAGATGATTTCCAGTGACGACTTTCCAAGTTAACTAGAAATATAAATCAGGTCAAATATCACCGGGATAAGATAAGGACAGGTGACAAGTAAAGTTAATGCTATGATTTATAAGTGGAAAAATTAACATTAGTGTTGTGTGATATAGATCATGTTAGGATTTTAATGTGATTTATATCACTAATATTCGTGTAATATTTGTTTTGTATATGCTGTTAAACTTTTATTTATTAGATTTAAAATCTGACTAATGTTAACTTTACGGAATTAATTTATATTTTTGTTTATTTATAAGAATAAAGTTTTATCTTTTTGGGGTATTAACAGAGTAAAAAAGAATTTTATGCTTATTTTATCAATGTATTTGATTATTTATTCATGCTTGGATTGTGCGAAAAGACCGGCAGGAGTAAAAAGCCAGAATAATGTTTGGGAAGTCATCATTAAAACTATTAAATAATACTATTGTTTTACCAGGTCAACAATTTCTGTTATTCCTTCAACGAAGTGGCCGGTTTTTTACGGTATGATCCGGAATGGTCATATTTAACGGGAGTTTTTATGAAATGAAGCTGCTCAGGGGCCTGGCCCAATATTATGTTGATTTAATGATGAAATTGGGGTTAGTGCGCTTCTCATTACTGCTTGCATCTGCACTGGTCGTTCTTGCTATGTGTGTACAGATGGTAGTCACTTTTCTGCTTCAGGGAGGAGTGCAAAGTATTGATTTAGTTCGCTCAATCTTTTTTGGTTTGTTGATTACACCTTGGGCTGTCTATTTTCTTTCGGTTGTTGTTGAACAGCTTGAAGAGTCCCGTCAGCGATTATCTAAATTAGTTGAAAAGTTGGAAGTTATGCGTCAGCGTGATCGGGAACTTAATCAGCAATTAAAAGACAACATTATTAAGCTTAATCAGGAGATCTCGGAAAGAGAAAAAGCTGAGCAGGCGCATCTGATATTGTTGGATAAACTCAAAGAAGAGATGAAACACCGTGAGCAGACGCAGATTGAGTTGGAACAACAATCTGTATTGTTGAAATCTTTTCTCGATGCTTCTCCTGATTTGGTCTATTACCGTAATGAAAATAATGAATTTTCTGGTTGTAACCGGGCGATGGAATTGCTGACGGGTAAAAGCCAGAAACAACTTGTCGGGCTGACACCAAACGATGTTTATGACAAAGAGGTTGCTCGCAAGGTAATGAAAACCGATGAAAAAGTGTTCCGTCATAATGTTGCACTCACTTATGAGCAATGGCTAGTTTATCCCGATGGTCGAAAAGCCTGTTTTGAGCTTCGGAAAGTCCCTTTTTATGATCGGGTAGGAAAAAGACATGGGCTTATGGGATTTGGGCGCGATATAACGGAACGTAAGCGTTATCAGGACGCTTTGGAGAATGCAAGTAGGGATAAGACCACTTTTATCTCAACGATTAGCCATGAGCTTCGTACGCCTTTAAATGGCATTGTTGGTTTGAGCCGTATTCTGCTCGATACTGAGTTGACATCTGAGCAAAATGACTATCTGAAAACGATTCATGTCAGTGCCATCACGCTGGGTAATATTTTCAATGACATTATTGAAATGGATAAAATTGAACGGCGTAAAGTGCAAATTGATAATCAGCCAATTGATTTTACCGGTTTTATGTCCGATCTGGAAAACCTCTCTGGGCTGCTGGTGCAACCGAAAGATATTAAATTTGTCATGAACCCAGAACTGCCACTGCCTGCCAGAATCATGACAGATGGTACTCGCTTGCGCCAAATTCTGTGGAACTTGATTGGCAATGCGGTGAAATTTACGCAAAAAGGTGAGATTACTGTTCGAATCTGGTACGAAGAGGAAGAACGTTTGCTGTTTGAAGTCACAGATACGGGGATTGGTATCCCACATGATGAGCTGGAGAAGATTTTTGCGATGTATTATCAAGTGAGAGGCAGTCATGGTGGTTGTCCAGCAACGGGAACCGGTATTGGATTGGCGGTATCCAAACGTTTGGCTCAAAGTATGGGAGGGGATATTGTGGTGGAAAGTGAGCCGGGACAAGGTTCTCGATTTACACTGTCTATCATTGCACCGGCTATGGAGGAGAATCTTTTATGCAAAGAAGATACAGATGATTATCCACTTCCAGCGTTGCATATCTTATTGGTGGAAGATATTGAGCTGAATGTGATTGTTGCTCGCTCTGTATTGGAGAAATTGGGTAACAGCGTGGAAGTCGCTATGAATGGTAAAGATGCGCTAGACGTGTTTAAGCCAGGAGAGTTCGATTTGGTACTGCTTGATATTCAGCTACCCGATATGACCGGGTTAGATATCTCCCGGGAATTAAGTCAGCGATATGCCAAAAAGGATCTGCCTCCGCTGATTGCACTGACAGCAAATGTCTTAAAAGACAAAAAAGAGTATCTGGATGCAGGTATGAATGGTGTGTTGAGTAAGCCGCTTTCTGTGAATGCGTTAACCGCCATTATTGAACAATATTGGGGGGAACAGTCTGTGCATCATATGCAGCCGGAAGAAGAGGAGTCAGGATTGATGAAAAAAGGTGAAGATTTACTTGATACAGAAATGCTTAACCAATACATCGAGCTCGTTGGGCCTCAATTGATTCGCAATAGTCTGAGTGTGTTTGAAAAGATGATGCCGGGTTACTTATCTGTTCTGGACTCAAACATGACAGCTAAAGACCAGAAAGGCATTACGGAGGAAGCGCATAAGATAAAAGGTGCTGCGGGATCAGTTGGATTGCGTCATTTACAGCAACTGGCCCAGCAGATTCAATCACCTGATTTACCTGCATGGTGGGATAATGTTCAGGAATGGGTTGATGAGTTAAAGCAAGAATGGAGAAACGATACGGAAATTTTGGGAGAATGGTTGACGGACGCTGAAAAAAAATAACCCCAACCGAGGTTGGGGTGCGCGAATACTGCGCCAACACCAGGGAAAACTGTTTACACGCCTATCTAATATTTGGTTGCGGCGAGTAAATGAGGAATTCTCCGTACATCATACAAGTACCAACATAGCAAAGATAAGATTTTTTGTTACAAGATTCATTAAAATCTGTGATGAAGATTGGTGTTTAACCCCCTAAAGGGTTAAGCAATAATCTACTACAAATGGAGTGAGGTATGAAATCAGTTGCGGTTGTCTTAAGTGGATGTGGTGTATTCGATGGTAGCGAAATTCATGAGTCAGTATTAACTCTGCTTTCTTTAGACCGTTTAGGTGTTAAAACGAGCTTTTTTGCGCCTGACGAACGACAACTTCATGTTATTAATCATATTAACGGTGGAGAAACTGGCGAAGAACGTAACGTCCTACAGGAATCTGCTCGTATTTCAAGGGGAAAAATTAAGCCTTTATCACAAGCAAATGCCGATGAATTTGATGCCCTGATAATTCCTGGGGGATTTGGTGTTGCAAAGAATTTATGTGACTTTGCCGTTAAGACAGTTGATTGCGAAATAAATAAGGAATTATTAAGTTTTGTGAGGGCTATGCATAAGCAACATAAACCAATGGGATTTATGTGTATTGCGCCTGTTATGTTGCCAAAATTACTTAATAAACCGGTGAAACTAACTGTCGGCAATGATCCTGAAACGGTTGCTCAAGTAGAGGCAATGGGAGGAGTCCATATCATTTGCAAGGTAAATGATGTTGTTGTTGATTTAGAAAATAAAATTGTGACGACACCAGCCTACATGCTTGCTGAATCTATTTCTCAGGCAGAAGAGGGAATTGATAAACTTGTCAGAAAAGTATTGGAAATGACTGAGTAACTGGATGCGAAATCCTTTTCAATTTTTATGGTACTGGCTTAAAAAAATCGTAATCTCAGTTATTATCTTATGGATAGTTTCTGTTGTTGCATTTTCATTTTTGCCAGTGCCGTTTTCTATGGTTATGGTTGAGCGCCAGATTAGCGCTTGGTTATCAGTTAATTTTTATTATGTATCTTGTTCTAGTTGGGTAGGGCAAGGACAAATATCGCCAAATATCGCATTGGCTGTTATTGCTGCGGAAGATCAAAAATTCCCACAGCATTGGGGATTTGACTTTGATGCTATCGAAAGTGTACTTGAGCGTAATAAGAATAATTCTGGAAGGCTCAGGGGGGCTTCAACGATTTCTCAGCAAACGGCCAAAAATTTATTTTTGTGGGACGGACGTAGCTGGGTAAGAAAAGGGTTGGAAGCCGGGATGACCTTTGCTATTGAACTGGGATGGTCAAAAAGTAGAATTCTGACTGTTTACCTTAACGTAGCAGAATTTGGCGATGGCATTTTTGGTGTTGAAGAGGCATCTAAACGCTATTTTCATAAATCAGCCAGTAAATTGACGGCATCAGAAGCCGCTTTACTTGCTGCTGTATTGCCTAATCCACACCGCTATAAAGTTAACTCACCTTCGGCTTATGTCTTACAGCGTCAGCAATGGATTTTGCGGCAAATGCGGTTGTTGGGTGGGGTGAGTTATCTTGAGAAAAATGGGTTAATGAAAAATGATTGAAGGAAGAATGAGAGGTTATTCAGTTTGACGTGGGATGATGAAAAGGGTAAAACGCCAGCGCCAAAAAATGACGCGGCCTGATACCTGAATGTTTGACAGATTTATCGTGTCATCACTTTCAATCAATATATTTAATTCAAATAAGTAAATGCGGTTGTTACCCGCTTAACACCGTTAGTTTCGCTGGCAATTTTCGCTGCGGCGTTACCCTCTTGTTTGGTCAGAATGCCCAGTAAAAAGACTTCGCCGTTTTCCGTAACGACTTTTATGTTAGAAGACTTAACCGAGTCACTAGCCAGGATTTTTGAGCGTACTTTAGTTGTAACCCAGGTATCCTTAGAAGCAGTACCTAATTCAACAGGTTTCCCCTGACGAATTTCATTGTAAACGGTGTGTGCTCCATCAACACGCGATGCTATCTGTTTAGCACGGTCTGAAAGGCTTGAGTCTGGGGTTTGACCTGTCAGTAAAACTTTTCCTTGATAGGCAGTGGTAATAATACGGGTTTGCTCTTTGAGCTGCTTATCTTTGTTAAGCGCATTACTGACACGGGCTTCGAGAGTACTATCGTCAACCTGTTGACCAATAGTGCGGGGATCGGTTGCGGTTTTAGTCGCTACGGCAGCAGAACTGACCACGACTGCCCCAATACATCCTTGTAACATTACAGCAGCACAAATCGTAGCTAATAGGGAGAAAAATCGCATTATTGGCTCCTTAGTCATCCTGATGGGGAAAGAGTGTATTATCGATTAAGTCACATAAGCAGTTAACTGTTAGCATATGAACTTCTTGAATTCTGGTACTGCGATGAGATGGAATACGAATCTCTACGTCTTGTGGACCGAGTAAGCCGGCAAGCTCACCACCATCATAGCCAGTAAGGGCGACAATTGTCATATCGCGGGTTACGGCGGCTTCAACGGCTTTGACAATATCACGGCTATTACCATGTGTAGAAATCGCTAATAACACATCGCCTGGCTGACCTAATGCCCGTACTTGTTTAGCATAAATTTCATCATGCTGTTTATTGCTTGAAATCGCAGTGATGACCACATTGTCTGCATTAAGTGACAATGCGGGCAGGCTTGGGCGCTCAGTTTCAAACCGGTTAATCATATTGGCAGCAAACCGTTGGGCAGTCGCTGCTGAGCCTCCATTACCACAGCAAAGGATTTTGTTACCATTCAGTAATGACTGAACCATCATCATTGCCGCTCGCGAGATAGCATCAGGTAATGCTTCTGCGGCTGCAATCTGAGTTTGAATACTTTCTGTAAAACAGACTTTAATTCTATCCAGCACGTTTATAACCTACTCAGTATCATTTTAACGAGTAAACTCATTTTGATTGAAGGCATTTTGCAACCATTCAAATTGTTGACCAGTAATAGCACAAATATCAAAGCGACAAGAAGAGGTTTCAAAACATTCACCTCGTTGAAACAGCCATACTGCGGCAGTGTGTAATAATTTTTTACGCTTGCTACGGGTGATTGTCACCAATGCATCTCCATATTGTCCTGATTTGCGAAAACGGACTTCAATAAAGACCCAAGTTTGCTTGTCTTTCATAATCAGGTCAATTTCACCACCGTGAACTTTCACATTTGCGGCGATAAAAGATAATCCTTGTTTTTGTAAAAACAACTTTGCCTGCGCTTCATAGTTGCGTCCCAGCAGATAACTTGTCAGCTTCTTCATTTTTATCCTGCTTTTTATTTCATTCTGAAATGAGTCATTTGAATTGAAAGGCCGCTTGGTAGCAAGCGGCAAGTAACTAAATAGCCGTGATTTGGCCTTGATGATATTGCATCCATGAGAGTTGTCGGAAAATGGTGCAGTTTTCTTGAACAGACAGCACCCCGGAAGCACCATTGAGTTGGAAATCACTTTGAAGCTGAACTTGACTGAATTGATTTGCTAATGACCAGGCATCAATACCCATAGCATAAAGGCGCATCAAAGAGTAATCATGTGTAAATTTACTGGCTGCTTGCTGCATCAGTGACAAGTTAGCACCGGCGATTAAGGGAATGTCACTGAATTGCATTCCCTCCATCTCCAGGCGGAAATCGGGACCAACGCCCGCCTGATTACTGCGGGAACTTGCGTAAAGGGCGGGCTTATCGCGGGAGCTGATTGCCATATCAATCATTGTCTTAATTAGCGTCAGTTCATCCAGGGTAGAAACAATATAAACGGCATCCACTGAGCCGCCAGTAGAAGTAGGAACGACATCGGTGTTTATCTGGGGGATTTCCAGATCACCAATAGCGATTGATGTAGGTTGATTGCTTGTGACATTGACGGCTGTTCCGGTCAAGCGAATACCGGTACCTCTATTAATTAATTGTTTCAGTTCGGCGGAAGAGCTAAAAGTTTGTTGCAGAACAGCATGTCCCCCTTGTTTTTGCCATTCCTGTGCAAAGGCTTTGGCAATGCGATCACCAAAAGTCCCTCTGGGGACCAAAATCAGAGGATTCTGTTTCTGTTGCTGCCAAATATGTTCCGCAGCATTTTTCGCTTCATCTTCTGGTGACAAAGAAAAATAGCAGATATTAGAGTGTGGTTGAGCATTGTCTAACTCGTTTAGTACTAGCATGTTTAATGCAGTATTTATCTGAACGAGTTTAACCACATCTGGCTTAAGTAACGGCCCGACAACTAAATTCACACCATCCTGCTTAGCCTGAATGAATAAGTTTTCCAATGGCTGGCTGGCTGTGTCATAGATTTTGACCTGTTGTGTGTTAACCGGTGCATTGGCTATGACAGGTGTTGTTTGAGTGGTTGGTATTGTTGAGTCTATGATCGCCCCTTCACTAGGGGACATATCGGTAGAAACCACGCTATCTGACGCGCTATCGTTGTCTGCTATAGATAAATTTTCCGGGTTTTCTGTTGGCAATGATGGACTGGGTAAACCGGCCTGAGCATCAAGAAAACCTTGGCGAATGGCTTCACCGAATACTTTTGCTTGACCACTTAATGGCAGGAACAGAGCAATACGGATATTCGTATTTTGCTGTTGGATGGCTGTCTGTTGTAATTGAACTGGGAGTGACTGTGCGGCAGGGTTTTGTGGATAACGAATTTTCCAGTCACGGATAGCTGCCTGTAGTTTGTCGGAGTCCTGTTTGTTATCCTGATAGGCACTGAGTAAGTCCAGCCAGCCTTGCAGAACATTTTCATCAGCGTTGATGACCAATCCACGGCGCTCTTGTGGTGAAAGACGGGTCAGCATTTGCCAGGTATCATCAATATTTTTTTGACGAGCCGCACTCTCTTTCACAAGTGGTTCCTGAGCGATATAAGCACGGATAACATCAAGAGAAGGTTCGCCATGGGCGGCATCAATGATGGATTGATAACGGGCGATTTCTGCACTGATTTTGTCCTGAGTTTGCAAAGGTTGTTGCCCCTGTTGATCAGGTACGGTACATCCTGCGATGATCATGACTGCCAGCATAGCTGAACAGACTAAACCAGTTTTGATACGCACAAAAATTGAGGAAAGCATACTGTATCCAGCGATGTTTTTTTCAAAGATGCTCAATTTTAAATCGGCCATTCGGATGAAACAATGAATCAACCTAATCGAGCAGTGGTTACGACATCCACGCTATATGTTGTACCAACCCCCATTGGAAACTTGGGTGATATCACTCAGCGTGCGCTTGAAGTTCTTGAGCATGTCGATCTGATTGCAGCCGAAGATACGCGACATACTGGCTTGTTGCTTCAACATTTTGCCATTAATGCACGCATGTTCGCACTTCATGATCATAATGAACAGCAGAAAGCAGATCAATTAATTACAAAACTCCAACAAGGGAAAAGTATTGCATTAGTCTCTGATGCAGGAACGCCTCTGATTAATGATCCTGGTTATCATGTGGTTCGCCGTTGCCGTGAAGCTGGTATTCATGTTGTCCCACTTCCAGGGCCTTGTGCGGCGATAACCGCCTTGTCTGCTGCTGGTCTGCCATCAGATCGTTTCTGTTACGAAGGATTTCTGCCCGCAAAGCGTAAAAGTCGGACAGATACTTTACGGGCTTTGCAACAGGAACCACGCTCATTAATTTTTTATGAATCCACTCATCGTCTGATCGAAAGTTTAGAAGATATGGTTGAGGTGTGGGGAACTGAACGTTACATCGTTTTGGCAAGGGAATTAACAAAAACTTGGGAATCTATTCAAGGGATGCCAGTGGGTGAACTTTTGGCATGGGTGAAGGAAGATGAAACCCGTCGTCGTGGTGAAATGGTATTGATCGTTGAAGGCTATAAAAAACCGGATGACGATGTTTTGCCTCCAGAGGCATTAAGAACGCTGGCGCTTCTTCAACAAGAGCTGCCATTGAAAAAAGCAGCGGCATTGGCAGCAGAGATTCATGGTGTGAAGAAAAATGCACTTTATCGCCATGGGTTGGGTCAGAATGAAGAATAATAGCAATTGCTGAATTAGGGCAGATAGTCGGTAAATGCCTATACATCGTTGGACAAACCTTTTATAATCCGCCGCGGAGTTGACTAGACAGTCGCTGCTTTATCATTAATCCTTTGGATGATAGATGGAGGAGAGGAAAGTCCGGGCTCCACAGGGCAGGGTGCCAGATAACGTCTGGGGGGTGAAAGCCCACGACCAGTGCAACAGAGAGCAAACCGCCGATGGCTTACTTAATGTAGGATCAGGTAAGGGTGAAAGGGTGCGGTAAGAGCGCACCGCGCGGCTGGTGACAGTTCGTGGCACGGTAAACTCCACCCGGAGCAAGGCCAAATAGGGGTTCATTAGGTACGGCCCGTATCGAACCCGGGTAGGCTGCTTGAGCCAGTGCGTAAGTGCTGGCCTAGATGAATGACTGTCCACGACAGAACCCGGCTTATCGGTCAACTTCACAAATTTAGCCCCGTTAGATTGAAATCTGACGGGGCTTTCACTTTTTTAAGCAGCCAGATCAATTAACAGCCCCTGGAATTCCGTATCTGCTTTTAAAACCAGACGACTTTCTTCATGAATAAAAGCGCCATCTCCGCATTTAATTAAATTGCTATCCTTAGAATTGCCTCTTATTTTTATATTTCCGTTTAGGGATTGCAGATAGGCATTTTTTCCCTTTAATTGCAGATGATGAGATTGATTTTTATTAAGGAAAATATGATTTACCCACACTTGCTGACGTAATTGCATACTGCCATCTTCCGCGGTTGGAGAAGCTAGCATAGCCAATGGCTGTTCCGGTAATTCCATTCGTTGCAATGGTAAGCTTTCCTGCTGAGGAAAGGCATTCAGCCAAAGCTGTAAGCGTGTTAGTGGCTTATTAATACTGGCATTATGTTCACTGTAGCTGATGCCTTGACGGGTAGAAAATAGTAAACATTCTCCTTTACCGGCTTTGATGTAGTTGCCTTCGCTGTCACGGTATTCTGCTTCACCTTGTAGAATAATATTCAATATATCCACATGTGGATAGGATCTAGGTTGGAAAGCGGCTTTGGGGGCGATGACTTCCTGATTGAGTACACGTAGCGCACCATAACCTAAAAACTTTGGATCAAAATAGTGACCAAATGAAAATGTATAACGAGCCTGTAGCCAACCATAGTCAGCTTTCCCACATTGTTTTGCTGTTCTATTTATAATCATGATGGTGGTTACCTTAAAAAAACACACACTAAGAATAGTAATTATCTGGACGGCGAAATGTTAGCCAGTTAATCTGGTCAGCATATTCAAATTTCCTGATTGAGAAAAATATGAGCAAAGAACGAGCGCTTACACTGGAATCTCTCCGGGTCATGGATGCGATTGATCGGCGGGGAAGTTTTGCTGCGGCCGCTGATGAGCTTGGTCGTGTTCCTTCTGCACTTAGCTATACGATGCAAAAATTAGAAGAGGAGTTGGATGTAGTGCTGTTTGACCGTTCGGGTCACAGAACTAAATTCACCAATGTTGGCCGTATGTTGCTTGAGCGTGGACGTCAATTGCTTGAAGCTGCTGATAAATTAACGGCTGATGCAGAAGCATTAGCGCGAGGTTGGGAAACTCACCTGACAATTGTTTGTGAAGCATTGGTTCCGGCTTCTTCATTATTCCCGTTAGTAGGTAAGCTTGCTCAAAAATCGAATACTCAGCTCTCTTTATTGACTGAGGTTTTGGCGGGTGCATGGGAGAGGTTGGAAACTGGTCGGGCGGATATTGTTATTGCACCAGATATGCATTTTCGTGCATCGGCAGAAATTAATTCACGTCAGCTTTACAGCATTACCAATGTCTATGTCGCTAGCCCTGATCATCCTATACATCAAGAGCCGGAGCCTCTGTCCGATGTCACGAGGGTGAAGTACCGTGGTATTGCTGTAGCAGATACAGCGAGGGAGCGCCCGGTATTGACGGTTCAATTGTTAGATAAGCAGCAGCGTTTGACGGTCAGTTCTCTGGAAGATAAACGCCGTG
The DNA here is from genome assembly GCF_042879335.1 of Photorhabdus sp. RM96S. Lineage (NCBI taxonomy): Bacteria > Pseudomonadati > Pseudomonadota > Gammaproteobacteria > Enterobacterales > Morganellaceae > Photorhabdus > Photorhabdus sp. RM96S. The sequence goes on from NZ_JBHFKT010000014.1 coordinate 32,812, forward strand.
CTCTCTTAGCTGGGCTGGGCGTTGCTACCATGCCTTATCCTATGGTGGAACAAGATATTGCAGAGGGTCGTTTGCGGGTGATTAGTTCTGAATACAGCCATGACACAAATGTCATTATGGCATGGCGACGAGACAGCATGGGGGAAGCTAAGTCTTGGTGTTTGCGGGAAATCCCTAAATTATTTGTTAGTCGGTAAGTAGAAGCGATGTGAACAATCAAATTAGGAGTTAGGATGTAAAAAAACATGATTCGATGATTGTTTAACAAAATATGAAATTGTGGCACAACGAATGTGACATTCGTAAATGGCGCCAGCTAGTACAGCAGACTGTCTGGTTGGCTGTGCTGATCTTTTTGAGCAGAGCTGGCATCATTAGTAGGTGTAAATTTTTTCTGAACCAAAATTTTGGGGGATGGCAACAAATAGGACAGGCCATAGTGCATTTTTCTTTGGCAAGAAAGATGCTGCTATAGCAACTGCCTGACTTTCTGAAAAATTGTACTTATTAGCCGAATCCGTCTCCATTTATTATTTTTAGCCAAAATGATTTTTTGCCATATGATATTGTTTGAGAAGATCATCGGTATTATCGTATGTGACAGACCAGCTACTTAGGTTAATTGTTGTGTTATGTTTAACACTGTCTTTGTTCTTTTGTTTATAATCTTTTATTTGTAGTCTCCAACGTATTCCTAATACCCCAATTCCATCGCTTGTGTATTTTTTTTTATCGAAATTATCTATTAGTAAGAGGAATTTTATTCTCCACCCGGAATCATAGTCTTTGATATTGTCATCGTTAATTGAGCTTAGGAGATTTGTTAGCGCAGATTCCATATCTGTTTTGTCCAGAGGTTCTACTAGAGTCTCAGAAGATCCCCTGGCAATTTGGATAAAAGCATTTTTCACTGCCTCTACGTTATCATATTTATTGATTGATGCTGGAGGATCATCCTCATTTCCCGTAAATGTACTGCAATTTTCCCCTAGCCATTTAAAATGTTCCGGTACACCAATATAAATTAGTTTTGTTTTGTATCCGAGGGCATCATCCTCTGGTGACCAGTTAGCTTTGGATGTATGTACGAAATTGTCAGCAATATACTCCCCAATTGCAAATGACTGTGTACTTCCTGTAATTAGTTGTTTTCTTACATCCTCAATATATTCTGAGAGTAAACTTTCATCCGTAAGATCACATGTTAATCCAAGAGCAGTTAATTGTGCCTTTAAGTCACTTGTGGATAGTTGGTCTGGTGTGTCTTTTCTTAATCTCACATTTATTTTTTTACCATAGATAGTCATAAACTCTCCGTTATTATTTTATGGGAATTAAATGTTGATTTAACAATGCATTATAGGTACATTGATTAATTTGAGCTCTATTTTTCTAGCTTAGAATTTTATGGTCTATAAATTAATTCAATGCCTCTTAAATTGCCAAGTCTTACGCAAATGTTAACTTCTAATGCATTGAGATAAGCATTATGACTCATATCATAGAGCCCATAAACACCGTTACCCTCTGTAATACCGGGGGTTAGATATGTGTCATACCATTCCCCTTCTACTAATACATTCATGGCAGGTCCATTTCCATTTTGGTTGCTTGTAATATTTATACTGCTTATAGATGTATTAGCAATTAATTTACCGTCGCAAACATCCTTTAATTTTCCTGCTCCGGTAGCATAAAAAGGCATTAAACAAATAATGGTATAAGCAATTGAGCTATATTTCATTTGTCTTCCCTATTCGTTTATTGTATGAAGGATTCTGTGAATTATCTGGTACAGGTATTTTGTTGAAATTAAAACATAATTATTTAAATTTAAATACTAACTATTAGTCTGAGTGACTATCAATATTTTTAGTGGGTCTCCTATTGCTTAAATGATTTTCTAATGTATATAGTTATGTGTCAAGTTGTTTTTTTTCAGTTTTTGTGTCAATTGATAATATTCTTGATTTATCTCTTTAAACACGTCTTTTTATTTTTTTTATTTAATGGTTATAGGGTTTTTTAATTTCAAACTGCAATTTAAAAAACAACTGGTTTTTTTAAAAGCCGATTGTCTTAATATTATTTTGTGGAAAAGTGGTTGTAATATAATAAGTATAGCTATTATTGAAAAGGATTTTAATTTAATGTGATAATGTTAATTTTTTATTATTTTATTGTCTGGAATATAATGAGTGATAATTATGTGAAGAAAATATATTAATCGTGAAATTGAATAATAAAAATGTGTGAATTTTAATTTAAATCTCTATATAAATAATAATTCGATATTATAATAGCAATGATTTATTATGAAATAATTTAATTATTTCCTGCCGAGAAGGGAGATGGTTATTTATTTTGATAAAATAACTATTTTACCAGAGTCATTGTGATTCAATAGAAGTTTGTCCTATTGATTAAAGTGAGCCGAAAGATCTTCGAGATCTTTCAGCTTGCTATTTACCTTTAGACTGAATATTGGATATTTGGCTGATAAAATCCTTGAGCGAGAGTGGGATTTTGATCGTTTCGCCTTTTACCTGAAAACTATTATTTTTCAGATTCATAACAGTCACAGCAGGATATTACCAGTTTCTCTTCATCAGACGATCAATACTGAATTTACCTGGACCTGTGATAGACAGTAACAGATAACCTCCTCCGATAGTCAGGTTCTTAAGAAACATAGTCTGGTTCATCCCTTCAGCAAAATTGCTGTGGAAGAGCACGGCAGTCAGGACACAGAAACCAAAGGTAAATAACGCGGTGGTACGGGTTAACAAACCAAACAGAACTGCCAGGCCACCACCTAATTCAAGTAAGATTGTCAGTGGTAATAGAAAGCCAGGGACGCCCATAGCATTCATATATTGTTGAGTACCCGCGTAGGAATCACCTAATTTTCCATAACCTGCAACGATAAACAGAATCGGCATCAAAATGCGAGCCAGTAGCAGGGCACTATCTTCAAATTTTTTCATTAACAACTCCTAAAACGCAGAGAAATAATAATAGTTTTTTTGATGATTAACTTGTACTAACTCGAAATAGCACGATTTGCTAATCATTAACGGATGGAATGTATCCTAAAGGTAGGTGAGCTTAGTTGTAAGCAAGGATTATTAACAATTTTATACAAAGTTTTTGAATGTAGGTAACTAAAGTTATCATCAATGAGATATATTATGAAGAATTATTTCCATTTCAATATTCGAATGATGTGGCGCGACAAACGATAAAATTTCATAGGATGACGCAGGCTATATAAAGAGATAGCGTGGATTGCGGGTCGCAGATAGGGTTTTAATGACAAAAGCTTTTGCCAGCTTTTGTCATAAGGTTCAGTAAAGCTCTTCCAGAGCTGTGTATTGTTGGAAAGTTCAAGTCGCTGTAGCTGGATATTTCTGAGTAGTTGCTGTTTTTTTAGCTTTTTTTTCTGACGTTGTTTACTCATTACTGTGATCCTCCAACATTTCTCTATCTATCTTTAATTGCTCGCGTGTTGCACTAAGTAATGTTGAATTTCGCGCTTTCCTGATGGTCCATATAAGGCCGATAAGCGCCAGAATGAGTAGTGTGCTAGTGGTACTAGCTAATACAATAAAGCGCCAGCTAGGATCGATAGCCCAAAAAATCATAACAAGCAGACACATGAGGCCGAAAGCGGTAAGCAGTAGTGTCAGACTGGCTATGACTATTAGCTGTATTAAAGTGGCTTTTTCTTTTTCCAACTCCAGAACGATCAATTGCAAACGAGTTTCTACTATCTCGATAACAACAGCGGCAATGCGTTGGAGAATGTCAAGGACCCCTTTAGCGGGGCCTTGAGATTTGGATGAGTTGATCATATTAGCGTTTAGCTAACACTACACCTAATATGGCACCGACAACAGTACCAATACCGATGCTTACCCAGGGCTTATCGTGAACGTAGACATCAGCACGACCCGCCATATCTTTTGTTTTCTTAACAACCATATCACTGGCATTACTGAGTTTAAAACGAGTATCTTTGATGACTTCCTCTACTTTGCCGCGAAGTTCTTCCAGCTCGACTTTGGATTTATCACCAGAGCTTTTGATCACTTCTTCCAGTGTATCTGCGAGTGATTTTAATTCAACGTGTAGATCTTCAGTAGTTTTGATCTTTGACATGTAGATTACTCCTCAATGTAAGGTGTGTGTATTTGACTTAGTCAGTTGCTTTTCCTAATGCCGGAAAAGACTATCACTAAATATAGCTTATATTTTGGAAGGTGAATAAAAAACATTAGCGTTATTTCACTATTCTGCTGCAAACGATACTTTCATCTACAGCAGGGAGGGATATTGGATTTTATTGGAATTAATTACTTTTTTTGAGGGGGTTGGCAAGTTTTTTTACGCCATACAACTAACAAACTGCCGCTAAAACCAATAATAAGTAAGGCAAGTGGCAGTAATATCAGGAAATTCATTACCAAGTCTTCATATTGACGGAAAATGGGGGTCTTACCAAATGCATAACCCAAAGAGGTAAGGATAATGACCCACAGGAAGCCACTGAGCCAGTTAAAAAACTGGAAACGACTGTTTTGTAGACCTGTCAGTCCTGCAAGTGTTGGTAAGAGGGTTCTGACAAATGCGAGGAAGCGGCCAAGAAGTAAAGCTGATAGGCCGTGGCGGTGAAAAAGATTGTAAGCTCTTTGGTGATAATAAGCTGGAAGGTGAGAGAGCCAGCCTTGTACTGTCTTGGTATTTCCTAACCATTTTCCTTGGAGATAACCAATCCAACAACCTAAGCTTGCTCCGGCAGTTAATACTACAATCGTTAGAGGGAAACTCATTGCACCTTTGGCAATCAATACGCCAACTAGTATAAGCAGGCTGTCTCCTGGTAAAAATGCAGCAGGAAGGAGGCCATTTTCAAGGAAGAGAATCAAGAATAGCATGATGTAAATGGCCCATAATAGGGATGGGTTGGCCAGAGTTTCATAATCCTGGTACCAAAGTGCATATATAAGTTCTTTTACTATTTCCATCAGGTGTTCCTAAAATGCCTTTGTTCGTTCATCCTGAAAGCATGAGGCTAAACCGATTAAATTACATCCTATTTTACGTTATTTGGTTGGTTTTTATGCCTTTTCACCGTTGAAAAAAGCAAATGACGCAGCCTGCGCCACTGTAACAAAATCAGGGGTGACTAAACAGAAAATTTTGGTGATCAATTGAACGTTCATTAAAATAGGATAAGAAATGGGTCTATGAGGTTGGATGAATTGCGTTTGTTCCCACTGTTTTTATTGTCATTTTTTTATTTTTTCAGTGGTAGATTGATTCTTGTCTGAATTTGATTTATTTTTCACCACAGCAAAGGGGAGTAACTTCCTTGCCGGTTTATCGTCATTACGGTGCAACAGCATCCGGTAGCCGGGCAACCCTGAACTTATACCTGATGGTGCATTTTCTGTGTTGTAAGTGAGACCTTGCCAGAAGGCGAGGGTTGCTTGCAATACATCCATCTCCACGATGTGGGGAAGAAATATAGCAGCGGCTGGCGTCTTCTGAGACTTCAGCCGTTTTTGTTTGTGAGAGAGAGAAAATGAACTCTGTGGGTAGCCCTCTTTTATGGGGAAGTTTTGCTGTCTTAATTACGATTATGTTGTTGCTGGATCTATCCTTACAGGGGCGTAAGAAAGAGCAGGCAATGTCATTTCGTCAAGCTGCTGTCTGGAGTGTGATCTGGATAAGTTTATCGCTCTTATTTGCATTAGGATTATGGTGGTATTGCAGAGAAACCGCAGGGGAAGCGGTTGCCAATAGTCAGACAATGGCTTTCCTTACCGGGTATTTACTTGAGAAAGCACTTGCTGTTGATAATGTGTTTGTTTGGCTGATGTTATTTAGCTATTTTGCTATTCCGGCAAATTTGCAACGTCGGGTGCTCATTTACGGTGTCTTAGGCGCAATTGTGTTGCGTACCGTGATGATCTTTGCAGGGAGCTGGTTGGTTTCTCAATTCAGTTGGATACTCTATCTGTTTGGCCTCTTTTTGCTGGTTACCGGCGTTAAGATGGCGTTGGCGAAAGAGGATGATTCCCCGATAGGCGATAAACCTTTTGTTCGTTGGCTAAAAGCGCATATTCGCATCACTGATAATCTTCACGGAGAACGTTTCTTTGTGAAAGAAAAGGAGTTGTTATATGCGACTCCACTAATCCTGGTTCTGATTTTAGTTGAAATTAGTGACGTTATTTTTGCGGTAGACAGTATTCCTGCTATTTTTGCTGTGACTACAGATCCTTTTATTGTTTTGACCTCTAATCTTTTCGCTATCTTAGGATTACGTGCGATGTATTTTCTGCTGGCAGGGGTGGCAGAGAAATTTACAATGCTGAAATATGGTTTATCAGTCATTCTGGTATTTATCGGTATTAAAATGCTAATAATGGATTTTTATCATATTCCTATGGGGATTTCTCTGGGAACTGTAGCAAGTATTTTGACAATAACAATTATTATTAATGTTTGGGTAAATAAATACAAAACTAAAGAGATACAGTAATTAGATAACTATTTTTTAACAGATAACCATATCTTTCTTGAATGGGGAGATATGGTTTCTTATTGTCTTAAATTGCTGTGAAATGGTTAAACATAAAAACAAATAATTGTGTTTTGTAAATGTGTAAATTGCCGTTTTGATCACACAAATGTGAATGTATTGTTAATAAGTGCTGGCGAGGTTGTATATTTTAACTATCGTAGCTTTTCACTACTCTTGGTTTCCCTATACTGAGGAAATAAACACAAAAAATATAGGCTTAACAGAACTGTTAATAAAATGGATCAGCTATGGAAAAACAAAAACGTGGCTTCGTGCATTACCTTGTACAAGGGAGCCTGGTTAAACAAATTTTGGTAGGTTTAATTGCAGGGATACTGTTAGCGTGGTTGACGCCTTCGGTTGCCAAATCAGTCAGTTTACTTGGGACGTTGTTTGTTGGCGCCTTGAAAGCAGTAGCCCCGGTATTGGTATGGGTTCTGGTTATGTCTTCTATTGCTAACCATAAAAAAGGCCAAAAAACCAATATTCGTCCAATCCTTATCCTCTATATCTTGGGTACATTTTTTGCTGCTCTGGTTGCCGTAGTCGGTAGCTTTATGTTCCCGTTACAACTGGTGCTAGCTGTCAATGATGCTCAGATGTCTCCGCCTGAAAACATTATGGAGGTGATTAAAGGGTTACTGGTTAATGTTGTCGCTAATCCAGTAAACGCGTTACTGAACGGTAACTATATCGGTATTCTTGCCTGGGCTATTAGTTTGGGTATCGCCCTGCGTCATGCGACGGATTCAACTAAGTCTCTAATTCATGACATGTCTGAGGCGGTTACTCAGGTTGTTCGGGTGGTCATTCGTCTTGCACCGATTGGTATTTTCGGTCTGGTGTCTGCAACCATTGCAGAAACGGGATTTGGTGCCTTACTGGGATATGTCCAATTGCTGGTTGTATTACTGGGTTGTATGTTGGTTATGGCATTCATTGTAAATCCATTGATTGTTTACTGGAAAATTCGTCGTAATCCTTATCCGCTGGTATTTGCTTGTCTGCGTGAAAGCGGTGTAACTGCATTTTTCACTCGCAGTTCGGCTGCAAATATTCCAGTGAATATGGCGATGTGCCGCCGTATGAATCTGCATGAAGATACTTATTCAGTTTCTATTCCATTAGGCGCAACTATCAATATGGAAGGCGCTGCGGTGACTATTACGGTATTGACTCTGGCTGCGGTCAATACGCTAGGTATATCGGTTGATTTGCCTACAGCATTTCTACTGAGTGTGGTTGCTGCAATTTGTGCCTGTGGTGCTTCGGGTGTGGCCGGGGGATCGTTATTGTTGATCCCCTTAGCGTGTAGCATGTTTGGGATTTCCAATGAGATGGCTATGCAGGTTGTGGCAGTCGGTTTGATTATTGGTGTATTACAGGATTCCGCGGAAACCAGCCTGAACTCTTCTACCGATGTATTGTTCACTGCCGCTGTTTGTCAGGCTGAGGATGACCGTCTGGCGTCGGATCAGCTAACTCAACGTAATTAATTGATTAAAGTATTCTGGTTTAAAAAAAGATTAGGTAAGAAAGAGTAAAATATCCGCGCCAGGAAGGCGCGGTTTGAGAATTTACTCTGTTTTTACGGCCTGTCTATGACCGTCATTATTTATCATCAAATTTTAAGGCCCAACCGAGTACCTTGATCGATAGCCCGTCGGGCATCCAATTCCGTTGCAACATCTGCCCCACCAATAAGATGCACTGTTTTTCCCGCTTGCTGTAACGGCTGATATAATTCTCTCAGTGGCTCTTGTCCGGCACAAATAACGATATTATCTACGGCAAGACAGCGCTGTTCCCCATTGCTGCTAATATGTAATCCTTGATCATCTATTTTCAAATATTGCATATTGTTGAGCATTTTCACACCACGCAGGTGTAGATTGGTTCTGTGTACCCAACCTGTTGTTTTACCTAATCCTTCACCAACTTTTGTCGGTTTACGTTGTAATAAATAAATTGTCCGGGGAGAAGATTCTGGCTTGGGGCCTTGAGGGGATAAACCACCACGATGTGTCAAATTATGGTCGATACCCCATTCTTCACTGAAAGCGGCGCTATCAAGGCTAGTACTTTTTCCTGGTTGACTCAGATATTCTGCGGTATCAAAACCGATGCCACCTGCGCCAATGATAGCGACACGTTGACCGACATTTTTCTTATCTCTTAATACATCTAAGTAGCTCAATACCTTTTCGTGATGGATACCATCGATCGTGAGTTGGCGAGGTACAATGCCGCTGGCGATAATCACTTCATCGAAATCAGAGAGTGTTTCTGTTGTGGCAGTCTGGTTCAACCGTACATCAACATGATGGATTGCTAACTGACGCTGAAAATAACGCAGTGTTTCATGAAATTCTTCTTTACCGGGGATCTGTTTAGCAATATTAAATTGTCCGCCAATCTGTCCGTCACGTTCAAACAGAGTGACATGATGACCACGACTGGCAGCGGTCACTGCGAATGACAATCCGGCAGGTCCGGCACCGACAACCGCCAGTTTTTTCGGTGTGATAGCCGGTTCGGCGGCCATTTCTGTTTCGTGGCAGGCTCGGGGATTAACTAAACAAGAGGCTATTTCACCGACAAAAATCTGATCCAGACATGCCTGATTACAGCCAATACAAGTGTTAATCTCATCGGCTCGTCCTTGCTGGGCTTTCATAACAAATTCAGCATCAGCCAGAAAAGGTCGTGCCATAGAAACCATATCGGCACAACCCTGTGCTAGCACTTGCTCTGCAATGTTGGGATCATTAATTCTGTTTGTTGTGATCAGTGGAATAGAAACTTTCCCCATCAGCTTTTGCGTTACCCAACTGAATCCGGCGCGGGGAACCATAGTAGCAATCGTTGGGATTCGAGCTTCATGCCAGCCGATACCGGTATTGATGATAGATGCTCCCGCTTGCTCAATAGCAACTGCGAGTTGCTCGATTTCCTGCCAATTAGAACCATCTTCGACTAAATCCAACATCGAAAGCCGGTAGATTAGAATAAATTCTCTCCCTGTTGCTTGACGGACTGCTTTAACAACTTCCACAGCAAAACGCATTCGATTTTCGAAACTTCCGCCCCATTTATCCTGGCGGCGATTGGTACGGGTAGTCAGAAACTGGTTAATCAGATAACCCTCAGAACCCATGATTTCTACGCCATCATAACCTGCTAGCTGTGCCAGTTGAGCACAATGAGCGAAGTCAGCAATGGTTTGCTGAATGTCTTCTTCTGTCATTTCACGAGGCATGAATGGATTAATTGGTGCTTGAATAGCGGTAGGGGCGACAAGGTGTGGTTGATAGCTATAACGGCCGGTATGTAGGATTTGCATTGCAATTTTTCCACCAGCCTGATGAACTGCGTCTGTAATAACTTTATGGTGGATAAGATCTTTTTCATCTACTAGGAATGCAGTGCCTTTCCCTATAACACCTTGTTTATTTGGCGAAATGCCGCCTGTGACAATCAATGCCACGCCTCCGGCTGCCCGTTCAGCGTAAAAGCGGGCAAGCCTCTGGGCGCGATCAGGATGTTCCTCTAGCCCAGTGTGCATTGATCCCATCAAAATGCGGTTTTTTAGTGTGGTAAACCCCAGGTCTAGAGGGGCGAACAGGTGAGGATAATGGCTCATTGCAATCTCCATCGGGTGTTTGTCAATCATAACCAGATTATTATTGTGTTTTAAACCACGGAACAAAACGCAAAGTGGTCGGATGAGTAATGGTTCAAATTTAGATGGAATAAGGTTAATTGGAAAAAAAATGTTAAATGAATGTGATGAAGGTCATGAAATCAGGTTCTATCATAGAGTTAGTGAAAATAATCTGAATGCAAAAGTTGTTGATGTACTCTTTGTTGATTGGTTCTAGAAAGGTTAAATAGATCACACTATGGGCCATAATCGATTTCAGTCGTTCACTTTCCCAGATAGTCCGTAGCATGGTTTTGTATTCTTACATAGAGAGAAAATAGACTAATTCAGTCAGGCGATTTATTTACCCAGTTTTAGTATTTTTTTCTGAATGATGTGAGAGTCATCTGAGATGTTAAAAGTGCGGGTTTTGCTTTAATAGGGAATTGATTTTCCATATATTAACTTAATTCCGGTTTTGACTCCGGAATAGAGTGAACTCTTCTATTCTGACTTAATTTATAACTCGGTGGTTATTATGAAAAAACAGATGATTGAATGGGTAACTTTGGCGGGAAAAGGGGTGACTTTAGAACCTCTGACACACCAACGGCATGATGAGTTTTTACAGGCAATTGAAGAGGGTGAACTGCATAAATTGTGGTACACCAGTGTCCCTTCGCCAGCTGAGCTAGGTAACGAGATTGAACGCCATTTATTGCTACATGAAAAAGGTACTATGCTGCCTTTTGCGATTGTTGATCATCGAACAGGTAAAGCGGTTGGAATGACCACGTATATGAATATTGATTCTAATGCCCGCCGGTTGGAAATTGGTTATACCTGGTATGCTCGTTCTGTTCAGCGGACACATATTAATACGGAAGCAAAATATCTCTTATTGAAATACGCTTTTGAAGAATTGGGATGTATCGCAGTGGAGTTTCGCACTCATTTTTTTAATCATCAGAGTCGGAAGGCGATAGAGCGACTGGGCGCAAAACTTGATGGGATTCTGCGTAGTCATGCTGTATCTAAAGATGGCAGTATCAGGGATACTTGTGTTTACAGCATTATCAGTGGTGAATGGCCTGCGGTTAAAATACATCTTGAATGGCTGATGGTTAAACCGAGATAAGAATCATCTCAAAAATTAGGCCGTCCTGTGAAAGGTTGCGGCCTGATTCTGATTTAATTTGAAGGCAGAGAATGCTGCATTCCATTATCCAGTTCATCTAGTAATTGATAGCGGCGGCGATATTCTGCCCGCTTCTTACTGGCTATATCTTCAAGCGGTTTTCTTTCAATGAATAAGGGGAGATGGAAATCCTTATTTTTTCCCTTTTCTCCACCTAATGATTCCCAGAAAGAGTCGTAATCAGCGACTAATTTGTCTTTCTTTTTATGCCAATAGCGTAGACTCTTATAGATGTGAGTATCATTGCTAGCTGCCAGAATTTGCTGGCATTCAAAGTGGGCTGCGAGACGGCAAATGGATTCAATCAGTAAGCGTTTTGGAAATAATCCATAACAATCTTTCGTTGCATCGCGGATAATTTCAAGGGTTGCATCGCCTTTGGAACCTTGTAGTCCACCGATGAACAGTGTTTTTTTACCAGCAATAGTGAGTAGTGTGAAAGCGCATCTTGCCAAGGTTTTATTATCTTCTGTTGTAATAAATAGAGTAAGCTCACCTTCTTTATTAAAGCAGTCCATAGAATCTAGACAAATAGTGTAAGTTCCACTCTTACCATTGATAACCGCTAATGGATATGCATTGGAACGAAATATTTTATTAACAATAGACTGATTTAACCCAGTAAATAATAGCTGGTAATGTTCATTTATTGCACGTAACGTCTGCCCTCTATTGAAGTTAATACTTAGATAAGGGCGATGTAATTTAGAAGGTAAACAAGGTTGTTTCTTCAAAATATCCAGATAGAACGGCGTATTAACTATCTGGTTTAATAGTTTTAGTGTCGATATTGGCATCAGAGCGCTACGTAAGGCAAATTTAGTGCGATTCTGGGCAGAATACCAATGAGGGCTAGGGCTAATTTTTTTTCCGACTAAATCTGTGAACAGCCGAATTCCTGAACTGGCAGGTTGATACATATATTTCATTTATTTCATTTCTTTATCTAGTTCTAAAAAATAACTGGAGGGAAGAAGACTTGTAAGCCGTGAGTATACTCCTTTGATATTAAACAAAACTTCAACAGATGTTTATTTATGTTTTTTTAAGATAAAAAATCAACAGCTGTTTAATGAATGTTTAGTTATTAAGGGGATTTTATCGTGTTTGTTTATTATTTGTTTAGTTTTCTGTGATGTTTTTTGTTGTAAAAGCACATCCAGAAAGATGAGAGAAACGGCTATAACTTGGTGTGATACCCGAGCTCATGATCTGTAACAAATTTAGCAGGTGAGTATCGACGATAAATGATTAATGTTGGATATATTATTTTTTGAATCCATTTAATTAAAACATTAATAATTATTCTATTAATTTGTTTTATTTTTACATTAATGTCAGAATGGATGAAATATTTTTATTTTGTGATTTATATTATATTTTTATGAAAAAATTTTCTTATTCTTGCAAAGTTAATTTGGTACTTGCAGAATATGGATTATATTTTTATTATTAATTAAAATTTATGATTTTATACCCAATGGATTTCAAGATGGATCGCGACGGCAAGGGAGCGAATCCCCGGGAGCATAGATAACTATGAGACCGGGGTGAGTGAGTGCAGCCAACAAAGAGGCAACTTGAAAGATGACGGGTATATATGATTCAATTCACAGAAAGGCCATTAATAATGGATGAGATGCTTGTTCTTGTTGATAAACATGACAATCCCATTGGTTCAGCGGGAAAAGCTGATATTCATCAGAAAGGTATGTTACATCGGGCCTTTTCTATCTTTGTTTTTGATAATAAAGGAAATTTACTCTTACAGAAGCGAGCGGCAACCAAATATCATTCAGCCGGACTTTGGACCAATAGCTGTTGTGGTCACCCTAGGGTTGGTGAAGCTCTGGAGGCCGCTGCACATCGGCGTCTTGGCGAAGAGATGGGTTTTGATTGTCCATTGAAAAAGGTTTCGTCATTTATTTATCACGCGATACTTCCTAATGATTTGATTGAATACGAGTATGATCATGTTTTTATTGGACGCTTTGATAAAGAACCGATAATTAACTTTGACGAAGTGTCCGATTATAAATGGGTTAATCCTCTGAAATTGAGGGAGCTAATTAATAATGCTCCTGATGTATATACGGTTTGGTTCAAAAAAATTATTAATGGACTTTCGTATCAAGATATTGAGGGGTGGCAAAGGCTGATTTGATAACAATGTAATTTATCGGTAGCCATAGCATTGGATTAATTAGATATGAATATCTCATTGAAATTTTCCAATACGCCGCAAATCCTGACAAATTAAGGGTGGCTATCGGGGATGCGGGCTGGAATAGCTTCCTCATGAAACTGGGATACAAAGCCGTAGCGGCGGGGGTCCATCTGGTCAAACTGGATCAGTGATTCGCCAGCTCGAAAACCTGTCATTGCTGCGGTCACAAAGTGCCGGAAATGCCGCTGCGTAAGCGGATCTGGCAATGCCCGGTTTGTCATGTCGAACATGACCGCGATATCAATGAGGCGATCAACATCCAGCGCAAGGGCACAGCAGCATTTACACACCTGTAGTTTGGGGGGAATCCAGCGAATCAGTGTCATGCAATTGATGTTAGACACGTTTGTAGTAAAGGAGTTGGCTGAACTGACAGCCAGTCATACACACCATAATACGGGTACATTGGAGAACGCCAGAGTCATAAGGAACACGGCCTATAAATCCGATGGATTGAAACAGAAATATTCGCCTGTGATTGGGTGAATATCATCCCATTTGTATGAGCTTTTTTACGCTATGACATAGGTTGATAACACCTTTTTTAAGGTGTAGACTGATTGTGTTAGCAGGAGAATGTCGCGCTGGAACCGAGGCTACCAATCTCGTATAGCACAAAGACAAACCGCTCTATCCAAGGGTAAAAATAAAAAACCAACCTCACCAGTTGGTTTTTTATTTTTATCTACTCATCATTTTAATTGATTGAATCATTTGAAAATAAACCTATAATCAACGGCTGTTAGTTTGGGGTAGCGTTCTGACCTGTGTATCTCTGACGCAAGTTTTTTTAAGTCCTGGCTGAGTACAGGTGGTGCTGATTCAGTGCCTCGGTCAGAGCGCGATATTCTCCTGCTAACACAGATGAGGGCCAGTCGGACAGGCAGCGTAAAGGCAATGGCTGGTTAAGTCGTGCTCCTAACTGGAGCAAACGGGTGAAAGCATTTATTGACATTGCTATCATCGTTCTCAAAGCGTTAATCGTGCTTTTAGAGCTGATCCGTGCATTTCTGAAATAGATAACGGAAACGTAGCTAAGGCCATCGGGGTAACCTCCCGGTGGCCTTTAACATTTACCGCCTTTGATCAAGCAAGCCACTCTTGTTTAAGTAGCTCAATATACTGATCTAAAAGCTTAAATTTGGTCATCCCGACTGGACTTGAACCCGTGTTCAAGCGGTTATTGCTCCGGTAGTATGGGAGGATAGCCAACAGATTAGTGTAGTTTACCGCGAGTCATACACATAATAACATTGGGACGCCTTTTTAAATGCGGTATCAATCAACGCTACGGGTTCGTGTTCTGATGATCTGAAATACAATTATCTCGCCCGCAACATGTGGGCTTTTTTATACTTTCATAGAGCTTGAATACAATTCTGATATTAAAAAATGGGCAATGAGTGTAATAAAAAACTGAAAATTTAGCGTGTTATATTAGTTTGACGGTTTAAAAATTGTCGTTACTTTTTCGGATATAGAAATAACTTATGTGATATCAGGATTGTTTGGTAAATCATTTCGGACGGTTCGTTTGATAGGCTGCTTATTTTCGTCAAAATACCGACTGGGCCATATCTCGGCAGGTGTGACACCAATTTCCTGAGCAAACTTCTTACCAGCTTACCAGCGTCCATGAACGCAAGGCTGCAAAACCTTGGTCACTGGATTTTGTCAATGACGAAATAAATGGGCTTATGGCGAAAACGGCACTACACCGCACCCGCCTGCACGCTTTGGATCAAAAGAGGATCACGAAGATAATTACAATGCAATGATATTAAAGGAAAAATTCTATTTTACGTGAAAAAGAAGATCACGAAAGGAAGCCGTGCTTTATCATAGAAATCAGATAGAGCGCGGCTTTACAGGATATACAGAACTGAAATTATTTTATCCTTTTGCATTACGACAAGGAGAAAGTGAAAGTATTAAAGTGTGCTTAATTCATTAATAAGCGCAGGATTACGTTCAAGCATCTTAAGTAGTTTCAGTGATGAACCAGAAGGAATGCGGCGGTGCTGTTCCCAGCTTTGAATTAGAGATGCAGAAACGCCAACAGCTTCGGCAAATTCACTTTGTTTTAAGCCAAAGGTTTCACGTAAGTTTTTTACATCAGGCAGGCGATGGTAATGGATATTTTCATCAGAAACAGAAAGTTCGCCTTTTTCAATTGCTACCATCTGATTCATGCTTTCAACCAGATCGTTAAAAAGTTTTTTGTCCATAGTCTCTCCTGTTGTATGAACATTGCCGCGTATCTGCGCGGTGTTAATTACTGTAATTTGTTACTGATGGCTTTAAGTACCTCTTTTTCTTTTGGAGTTAAGTCATCTTTTTTATCTTTAGGGTAAATCAAAAGGAGATAGAGCCTCCCAGTTTTGGTTATGGCATAGTAGATAATTCTTACTCCGCCACGTTTTCCTATCCTTTCTCGCTGCCAACGAATCTTTTTACATCCTCCAGTAGCGCTGATGGTATTACCCTGATCGTGATTCTTTAGTAAGTGCTCCTGTAATAGCCTAAATTCATCATCGGTTAACAGTTCTGCTCGTTCTCTACTAAATACGGGAGTTTCGATAAAAACCAGATATTCCATAAAAAACATCCTTGCCTATATATGGAAATATGATATTCGTACATGGTACGACAGTCAAGATCAAATCGTACTGGAGACTAGTACTACAGCCGTAGATACCAGAAAGTTGTATTTTCCTTGATGCTCACAACTCTGAGAAACCGCATGAATTAAGCTTTTCTATGGGTGTCTTTTCTGTTGAAAAAAGTAAGTACGGCTGTAGTACTAGTGAAGTTTTACCTTCGATTAGAAAGACCGGTAGCTATATAGGCAGGGAGAAGAGTATTTCACTAAGTCAGCTCATTATTTTCCCTTATTGTCAGAAACCAGCCAATGTTCTAAGTGCAGAAAAATTGCATAGACACAGAATTGAAGTCTTAGCAATTTGTGATTCTATTCGGTGTCCAAAACAAGCTTTTAAAGTTGATCTATGTTTCTCGCATTATCTTCAAGGAGAATCAGGGATAAGGGTAGAAAAGGTGATAATGTTAAAAGGTTGATAAATAGACTAACTCTTGCCCAGAAATTGAAGCTGGCTAGTGTGTTTTCATCCAGGCAATGGCTTTATGAAAAAATCTCTGTCGCCATTTTGTCGCCACTGACTACCAGAAACAAAAAAGCCACTCTTGTTTGAATGGCCTAATGTACTGATTTAACAGCTAAAATCTGGTGGCCCCTACTGGACTTGAACCAGTGACCAAGCGATTATGAGTCGCCTGCTCTGACCAACTGAGCTAAGGGGCCGTTGAATGGGAAGGATTATACGTACAGTTTTGCTCGCGGTCTAGCTTTGTAAATTCGTATGATCATTTTATGTGCAAAATTGCGTTTTTAGTAAGTAGTGAAAACGGGGAGTGATATATATTAGTTGTTTTTATGGTCTATTTAACGTTTTTATCCGTTACTGGATTAATTTCTCAGAAGCGATTTTGTACCATCTGGTCATATATTATTCCGATAAAAATATATTTTACACGTTATTATTTTAATGATAATCATATCCCTTTCATTCTTCCTTAATCACTAGATGGAAAACGACTTTTTTATCTATCGGCTAGAGAGAATGTTGATTAAGTTATATCAGAGGAATCTGTGATGATATTTCTGCTGTCAGAGGATTTAGAGTATTGCCGATATAAAAGACAAAAGCGTCTGCCGGAGCAGACGCTTTTTAGTCAGAATGAATAAAATTGATTATTCATCAAGGAAGCTACGTAGAACCTCAGAACGGCTTGGATGACGTAGTTTACGTAGTGCTTTCGCCTCGATCTGGCGAATACGTTCACGGGTAACGTCAAACTGTTTACCGACTTCTTCCAATGTATGGTCAGTATTCATATCAATACCGAAACGCATACGCAGTACTTTTGCTTCACGAGCGGTCAGACCAGCCAAGACATCGTGGGTTGCTGAGCGCAGGCTTTCTGAGGTTGCAGAATCCAGCGGCAGTTCCAGCGTTGTATCTTCAATGAAATCACCTAAATGTGAATCTTCATCATCACCAATTGGTGTTTCCATTGAAATAGGTTCTTTGGCAATTTTTAGTACCTTACGGATCTTGTCTTCCGGCATCAACATACGTTCTGCCAGCTCTTCCGGCGTTGGTTCACGCCCCATTTCCTGCAACATTTGGCGGGAAATACGATTGAGTTTGTTGATTGTCTCAATCATATGAACGGGTATACGAATGGTACGAGCTTGGTCGGCAATTGAGCGTGTAATTGCCTGACGGATCCACCATGTGGCGTAAGTTGAGAACTTGTAACCACGACGATATTCAAATTTATCAACCGCTTTCATCAAGCCAATGTTGCCTTCTTGGATCAGATCCAAGAATTGCAGGCCACGGTTGGTATATTTTTTGGCAATTGAAATAACCAAACGTAAGTTGGCTTCAACCATCTCTTTTTTCGCTCGGCGGGCTTTTGCTTCACCGATGGACATACGACGGTTGATGTCTTTCACCTGTTCAATGGTTAAACCGGTTTCTTCCTCAATTTGACGAAGTTTTTGCAAGCTACGCTGTACTTCTTCTTCCACCTCAAGGAGTTTTTCAGACCACGGTTTATTCATTGCTTTTGCAGCAGTAAACCAAATGTTGCTGGTTTCATTACCGGAGAACAAAGTGATGAAGTTCTTCTTCGGCATTTTGCACTGTTCAACACACATTCTCATGATCTGGCGTTCTTGAAGGCGAACGCGATCCATCATAGAACGCATGTTGTTGACCAGATAGTCAAACTGCTTTGGCACCAGACGGAACTGTTTGAAAACTTCTGAAAGTTTTAAGATTTCGGCCGCAGTATTTGGATGATTGCGGCCGTTTTCCTTAATTTCCTGACGGGTGATGTCATACTGTTGTCGCAGTTCTTGAAATTTCTGGCGCGCTAATTCTGGATCGATGCTGTTGTCATCATCACCATCGTCATCACTGTCTTCATTATCGTCGTCTTCATCATCATCGAGCTCTTCCTGTGGAAGTTCAGAACCAACGTGGGTGGCAGTAGGTGCAACTTCTTCTTCTGCGTTCGGGTCAACGAAACCAGTGATGAGATCTGACAGGCGAGCCTCACCTGCTTCCACACGGTCATATTGCTCCAGTAAGTAGGTGATTGCTTCAGGGTATTCAGCAACGGAACACTGTACCTGATTGATGCCATCTTCAATGCGTTTAGCAATGTCAATTTCACCTTCCCGGGTCAATAACTCAACGGTACCCATTTCACGCATGTACATACGTACCGGGTCGGTGGTGCGACCGATTTCAGATTCAACACTAGACAGTACTTGCGCAGCAGCTTCCACAGCGTCTTCATCTGTGTCGTTAGCGGTTTCTGCTAGCATCAGATCATCGGCATCAGGTGCTTCTTCCATTACCTGAATGCCCATGTCATTGATCATCTGGATGATATCTTCGATCTGATCGGAATCGACGATATCTTCCGGCAGATGGTCATTGACCTCAGCATAGGTCAGATAGCCTTGCTCCTTACCACGGGTGACAAGTAGCTTTAGCTGTGACTGCGGGTTTTGCTCCATAAGACGGTATCCACACTTCAGAGTATTTGGGTTGGTGTCGGTCGGCGAAACTAATCTGCCAACAATAACTTTTAAGGGCGTTTTCGTTATATTGCCGCTGCCCACTTATAGCGGCAAAATGTAGGGTTATTTCCCTACCTAATGCGGCATTTAAGCCGTGAATTCAGTGTTTACTTTCTGGCACGGGATTCATTAATCAAGCGAACTTCTTCGCGCTCTTCCGGTGTCAGGCCTTCAGTTCTTGCTCTGGCGATAAGAATGTCTAAACGTTCTTCTAACGCTGAGTCAACAAGATGATCCAGCGCGTCACGAAATGTATTTTCTGCTATTTCTTCTACTTGTATATCGTTCCATGTAGCTAATTTTTCAAGTTGTTTACTAAATTTATTATCACGATATTGCTCTAGCAGTTGTCCAGTTGTCAGCCCTGGCTGAGTAAGACAAACCTCCACAAGCTCCATGAATAATGGTAAGCCTGCAATTTTGGCCTGCATAATTCCCTGTAGGGGAGGAACTAAAGCGGCTAAGTGTGGGTTTTGTACCAACAGTCCTATAAGTATACGCATAGTTGTCGGTTTTAGCTGCGGCATCTGATAATTATTCCCACTTTCCAGGTGCTGCGGCAATAAACGTTCCAACTGCACTGCATCAGGGATACCCATCATATTGCCAAGTTCTTGTCTCATATAGAGACGCAGAACCTCCCCCGGAATCTGGTTGATCAATGGTACGGAAAGTGAACTGAGTTTTGTTTTCCCTTCAGGATTACTCAAATCAACTTGTGGCAGTAATGATTCGAACAGAAATTCAGACAATGTATGAGATTGTTCCATTCTTTGTTCAAATGCTTTCCGGCCTTCCTTACGGATTAGTGAATCAGGATCTTCACCATCAGGCAAAAACATAAAACGTAACTGCCTACCATCATTCAGATAAGGGAGCGCTGTTTCCAATGCCCGCCATGCTGCATCACGCCCGGCTCTGTCACCATCGTAACAACAGATGACGTTATCAGTAGCGCGGAAAAGTAATTGAATATGTTCCGATGTAGTCGAAGTACCTAGTGAGGCAACTGCATAATCGATACCAAACTGCGCCAGTGCTACCACATCCATATAACCTTCAACTACTAATAATCGTGAAAGGTCACTGTGATTTTGTTGTGCTTCATAGAGGCCATATAGCTGGCGGCCTTTATGGAAAATTTCAGTCTCTGGTGAGTTGAGATATTTTGGGAGCGCATCTCCCAGAACACGTCCACCAAATGCAATTACGCGCCCTCTACGGTCACGGATTGGAAACATTATTCGTTCGCGGAAGCGATCATAGGTACGGCCATTATCATTTGCGACCAGCATTCCAGCGTCATTTAACTGTCGACGATCTTCCGCGTTATGAGCAAACCGCTTCAAGGTGTTGTCCCAACCAGCGGGAGCGAAACCAATTGAGAAGCGGTGGATAATTTCTTCACTAAGCCCACGCTGAGCCAGATATTGCCGGGCTTGTTGTGCAGCAGGAGTGTTTAATACATTTTGATAGAAGCTGTTAAGCTTATCCATCAGTTGATAAAGGTTTTGTCTTTGGTGACGTTCTATCTGACTGCTACTGGAACCTGCTTCATAAGGGACTTCCAGACCATGCATAGCAGCTAATTCTTCGATGGATTCGACAAACTCAAGTCTATCGTAATTCATCAGAAAATCGATGGCGTTGCCGTGAGCTCCGCAACCAAAGCAATGATAAAACTGTTTATCGCCATTAACAGTAAACGAGGGTGTCTTTTCGTTATGAAATGGACAGCACGCGTGGTGATTTTTACCCTGTTTTTTAAGTGGCACACGAACATCGATCAGATCGATGATATCGGTACGAGCTAATAAATCATTGATAAATGCGCGCGGAATTCGTCCAGCCATAAGCCCTTTTACGCCTGTTGATGAACGACAATAAGCCGCGCCCCCTTTCGGAAAGCACGGCCTTTATCTGCAACTACTGTTGTCTGCAAATTCAATCACTATGCGGATCAACCGCAAGGATTAGTACAGACGAGTGCGGCGTGCGTTTTCACGAGCCAGCTTTTTAGCGTGACGTTTTACAGCAGAAGCTTTAGCGCGTTTACGCTCAGTCGTTGGTTTTTCATAGAATTCACGACGGCGAACTTCTGCTAATACACCTGCTTTTTCGCAGGAACGCTTAAAGCGACGCAATGCTACGTCGAATGGCTCGTTTTCACGTACTTTAATTACCGGCATGTGCCTCTCACCTCAATAGAAATCGGTCTTGCTGGCGTGGGATGCCAGCCATCTTAAAATGGTGCGGAATTTTACTTCAATGAACACGGCTTTGTAAAGCGCCACAGCAAATTGAAACAACAACACTACGACGGTGATCTGCAAATCAGTTCCGTAATATTGATGATAACCACACAGGGATTTTATGTAGAGGAGTGATTATAGACTAAGCAGAAAAAATAGTCAGCATGTAAGCCGCGCAAATTAGCTTATTAATGATAAACTGGTTCTCTTCTGTGGAATATAGGTAGTGTAATGCGAGTTTTAGGTATAGAAACGTCCTGCGATGAAACCGGAATCGCAATTTATGACGACAAAGCCGGTTTATTGGCAAATCAATTATACAGTCAGATTAAACTGCATGCCGATTACGGTGGTGTCGTGCCTGAATTGGCTTCACGTGACCATATCCGCAAAACAGTGCCCTTAATTCAAGCTGCTTTGAAAGAGGCAGGATTAACGTGTAAAGATATTGATGCGGTGGCTTATACAGCAGGTCCTGGTCTGGTCGGTGCGTTATTGGTGGGTGCGACGATTGGCCGTTCTCTGGCGTTTGCTTGGGATGTTCCTGCGATTCCTGTTCATCATATGGAAGGGCATTTACTAGCTCCAATGCTGGAAGATAACAGCCCTGAATTCCCGTTTGTGGCTTTGCTGGTGTCTGGTGGTCATACACAGCTTATTAGTGTGACGGGTATCGGTAAATATGAGCTACTTGGTGAATCAATAGATGATGCCGCTGGTGAAGCATTTGATAAAACAGCTAAGTTACTGGGATTGGATTATCCAGGAGGGCCGATACTCTCCAGAATGGCTCAGAAAGGAGAAGCTGGGCGTTTTGTATTTCCTCGCCCAATGACAGATCGTCCTGGGTTGGATTTCAGTTTTTCAGGATTAAAAACTTTTGCGTTTAATACTATTCATAGCAACAGCGATGATGAGCAAACTAGAGCGGATATTGCCCGCGCTTTTGAAGACGCGGTAGTTGATACATTAGCGATTAAATGTAAAAGAGCGCTTGAGCAGACCGGGTTCAAGCGACTAGTGATGGCTGGTGGTGTCAGCGCCAACAGAGCATTGCGTATTAAAATGGAAGAAGTCATGGCAAAATTGGGTGGCGAAGTATTTTATGCGCGTCCTGAATTCTGTACAGATAACGGCGCCATGATTGCGCTTGCCGGCATGGTCCGCCTAAAAGGAGAGGTGAATGACTCACTTGGCGTGACAGTCAAAGCCCGCTGGCCATTGTCGGAATTACCTCCATTATAAATCTTCTTGATATAATGAAAATAAAAGACCAGTAACTCAATGAGTTGCTGGTTTTTATCCAGTCTTGTTGTTAATCTTCTTTTCTTTGTTCTTTTTCTGTTCGGTTTTTTTCTTTTTCGGCCATCTCTTTTTTCTTTTTTAGCTTGTTCCAGAGACGATTTTCTTGGCCGCGCCACAGACGCTGGATATTATCATGGTGACGTAGTAACACCAGACAGCAGAGCATGGCTACGGGGAAAGTAAATTCGGGTTTAAACCACCAGACATAGAATGGTGCTATCAAGGCACTGACAATGGCCCCTAAAGAAGAATAGCCGCTCAATAATATGGTCAGTAGCCAAGTACCCATCATCAAACCTGTCAGATCCCAACCAATTGCCGCAATAGCACCAAAAGCAGTTGCGACACCCTTACCGCCTTTAAATTGGAAAAAGATCGGGTAAATATGGCCGAGACAAGCAGCGATTGCTGTAATTCCTAAATAGAAAGGGGGAACATAGAATTGATAAGCCAACCAGACGGGGATCATCCCTTTTAGAACATCACAAATTAGTACTATTGCCGCAGTACTGCGGCCACCAATTCGCAATACATTTGTCGCGCCTGGGTTGCCTGAGCCATGTTGACGAGGATCAGGTAGCCCAGCCAGACGACAAATAAGTATTGCGCTGGAAATTGAACCGCAAAGATACGCGAAGATGATCATGCCAAGCGCGATAGCACTCATAATGTCTCCCCAATAATAGTGGTCGTTTTCTTAGCCTAGTCATGGATAATACGCATATTTAGTCGGAAGTGGTATCCGACAAGTTGAAAAACAGGAAAATGAAGTGATGGATATCGTGTTTATTGAGGAGTTAGTTGTTGTTACCACAATTGGTGTTTACGATTGGGAACAGACCATTAAACAGAAGTTAGTGTTCGATATCGAAATGGGATGGGATAATAAACGCGCATCTTCCAGTGATAATGTCGAATATTGTCTGGATTATGCCAAAGTTAGCGAAGCGATTATCAGTCATGTAGAAAATCAGAATTTTGCTCTGGTTGAAAGAGTGGCTGAAGAGGTAGCGGATCTACTGTTAAAACGCTTTAATTCGCCGTGGGTACGGATAAAAGTGAGTAAACCGGGTGCTGTCGCACAGGCTTGTCAAGTGGGTGTTATTATTGAAAGAAAAAAATAATCTGATCAGTAGTGAATTCAGCTGCCATATTATTGTCATTGTTCTTACATAGACTGGCGTGCAGTAGTGCCAGGCTTGATAATCATGTTAATTGATTAATGACAATGGGAATAATGGTAGCTGGGGTTATTCCATGCTACTTGTTTCGGGTATTTATTAATGGGCGACCTCTCTATATGACTGACCTTTCTACCTTGTTTCATGCAGCGGTTCTTGGTGTTGTTGAAGGGCTAACTGAATTTCTTCCTGTTTCCTCTACCGGCCATATGATCATTGTTGGCCATCTGTTGGGATTTACTGGCGATAAAGCTGAAACATTTGAAGTTATTATCCAACTTGGATCTATCCTTGCTGTGGTAGTCGTGTTTTGGCGTCGCTTGTTTGGACTCATTGGCATCCACTTTGGTGAAGTTCCTCATGAAGGTAAAACCAATGGCAAACTGAAACTGAGCCATATTATTTTGGCAATGCTACCTGCGGTGACACTTGGGTTGGTGTTCCACGATGTCATCAAATCACTGTTTAACCCACAAAGCGTGATGTACGCCTTGGTTATTGGTGGTGGGTTGCTAATCACAGCAGAAATCTTGAAACCTAAAACACCAAAAGCAGAAGGGCTGGATGATATTACTTATCGTCAGGCTTTTATGATTGGCTGTTTTCAGTGTCTGGCTTTATGGCCGGGATTTTCCCGTTCAGGTGCGACAATTTCTGGTGGAATGCTGATGGGGGTTAATCGTTATACTGCATCAGAATTCTCGTTTATTTTGGCTGTACCGATGATGATGGGAGCAAGTGGATTAGATTTATATAAGAGCCTGCACTTTTTGAGTGCTTCTGATATCCCAATGTTTGTTGTTGGTTTTGTTACTGCATTTGTTGTCGCGTTAGTCGCCATTAAAACTTTTCTGGCATTGATTAAGCGTATATCTTTTATCCCATTTGCTATCTACCGCTTTATTGTGGCAGCCGCTGTGTACTGGGTATTTATGTAGTGAATGGTTCCCCCTGATATCAATTTAACTCAAATATTGCCTAGTGTTTGATATCAGGGGATGTTTCAGGTAACTGTATTGTCTTGAACTGTATTGTCTTGTTGCTTCCATTCCGCCAATGCGTGCTGACGCTGACGTCGTAACTCATGACCAATGTCAGCGCCACGTAATCCACTGTCTACAATATTTTTCACCTGAACTTGGCTGGCAACTTTGAATGCCTGTCGCAGATAATCACCTTGTGGATAGGGGGTATCTTCAAAACCGATACGACCCCGCGCATCGGCTTCACTGATGATAACTAATTGCTCTATTCGCTGAGGTTTACGCCATGCATCAACAGCATCAAACAACTTAAGTAATGTTTTCGGCCGCAATTGAGCGACGGTATGCACTAAATCATGATACTGAGCAGCTAGTTTTGCCAAATCACGAACAGAATTAGGAACACGCAGACGTTGGCATAATTGGTCAACTAACTTAACACCTGCTGGCCCATGTCCATAATGGTGAGGCCACTGTTCTGGTGGTGTCAGCCCTTTACCAAGATCATGGCATAGAGAAGCAAAACGACTATCGACTTCATTTGTTAATTCAGTCGCTACTTTCAGCACCATTAACGTATGAATACCGGTATCAATCTCAGGATGCCACTTCTCTGGTGCGGGAACACCAAACAAATTATCAATTTCAGGAAACAACACCTCCAATGCACCACAATCACGTAAAACCTGAAAAAAGACCTGAGGGGAAGGGCTAGCAAGGGCTTTCTCGGTCTCTTTCCAGACACGTTCTGGTGTGAGTACTGATAACTCGCCGTTGGTTGCCATATTTGACATTAATGCTTGTGTTTCGGGAGCGATGGTAAACCCTAAATGGGCGAAACGAGCGGCAAAACGAGCTACTCGTAATACCCTTAATGGATCTTCAGAGAAAGCATCAGAAACATGGCGTAGAATACGATTGTTCAAATCATCAACACCATGATAAGGATCGACCAGTTCACCAGCGGGTGTTTGAGCGATCGCATTAACTGTCAGATCACGACGCTGCAAATCGTCTTCCAGTGTGACATCCGGCGCTGCATAACAAGTAAAACCCGTATATCCCAGGCCGGATTTTCTCTCAGTGCGTGCTAAGGCATACTCTTCATGGGTTTGGGGATGCAGGAACACCGGAAAATCTTTGCCAACTTGCTGATATCCTAGGGATAACAGCGTTTCTGATGTTCCACCCACAACGACCCAATCCCGCTCTTTTACAGGAAAATTTAGCAATCGGTCACGTACTGCGCCGCCAACCAGATAGATTCTCACCTAACATGTTCCTTATCAACTCATCCAACGGTCATTACGCTTACGGCGAGGGATCATATGTGGCAGTAATAGCCCAAAGATTAAACCAGCGCCTGCAACACCACCGCCATACATAAACCATTGCAGAATGATATTACGTTGTTTGTCATCAACCTGTAGATTTGCAGCATCAAGCTTTTTTTCTGCTACCGTCAGTTTGTTTTTTAACCTCTCATTCTCTTTTTTCAGTTCTGCAACAATGCTACTACTATTGGCCGCCTTTAGTTGCATGTCGGCAGTGCGCTGATTCCAGCTATTGTCTATATTGGCTAACTTCTCCGTCAATGTTTTCACTTCCTGTTCCAATTCTGGGAGGCGGGTGCGTAAGCTTGGTTGATTACTGAGTTGGTTAACAGGTAGCCAGACAAGGCGGCCTTTATCATCTTTAACTTGAGCGTAATTACTATCCCGATTGATGCTTATCAATGTGACTTCATCACCGGCATTCAGTGTACCGGCAATACGATACTGGTTACCCGGCCCGGCGTGTGTGTAGGTAGATAACTCATCAGATACATAGCGCTTTCCTTCCGCGTGGGTAGTGAGCGAAAAGCTGAGGCTTATTAATGCCGTGAGAAGTAAATGTAGTTTTCGCATTGTGATTTCAACCGTTTTTTATCTATGGTGAGTTTAAAATTTGATAGTAAAGAGTTAAGTTTGCTAGAGCAATCAGTAAACCAAAATGACATTCTTCTAATTGGTTGAATACGGGGCTTGTTATCTGTTGAACGAAGCATTTCTTGTTAATGACTATCATAACTTGCAGAAAAGGGAAATTTTAATTTTTTTCTTACTCATCGTAGCAAAAAGCGAAATCAAGGTAAGATGAGAGCAAAGATTGTCATCAACGGTGTAGATATGAGTGTAGAAATTGAATTAAAACTTATCGCCAAACCACAAGTTATTCCTACAATTCGCCAGCAATTATTGTTATTTCCGCATTACTATTTTTCTCCCAAAAAGTTGACCAATATCTATTTTGAAACGTCGGATAATCAACTGCGTGGTCTTGATATGGGGTTGCGGATACGTGGTTTTGATGATCAATATGAGATGACGGTTAAAACAGCGGGTAAGGTGGTTGGCGGTTTGCATCAGCGACCGGAATATAATGTGCCGTTGGCAAAGCCGGAACTGGCATTGACTCTGTTTCCACCGCACATCTGGCCTGACAACTGTGATGTGGAAGCATTGCAATCCCGTTTGAATGCGTTATTCAGTACTGACTTTATGCGTGAAAAGTGGGTGGTGACTTATGGACAAAGTGAGATTGAAGTGGTGCTTGATCAGGGAGAAATTATTGCAGCCAATCGCAAGGAGCCAATCTGTGAATTTGAACTGGAGTTAAAGCAAGGAATCATAGCCGATGTATTAGCATTGGCGGTTGAGTTGGCAAAATCAAATGGCTTGCGGCAAGGAAATAGAAGCAAAGCGGCCCGTGGTTATCAATTAGCTCAGGGAAAACCAAAAGCAGTTTGGCCTTCAACTCAGGTGGAAATTGATATGCAGCAGTCATTGCCTTCGGTACTTACGTCAATATTAGCCCATTGGCAGGAGCAAGAGGAATGTTGGCTGGCCGGTTTATCAGACGGTCGAGATGGCTTAAAGCAAGTACTGACTTTGATTCAGCAGACGATCGAATATTCTAGTGAGCCGGAACAGTTAGATAACCAATTAGTTGCTATCAACCAGAAATTATTGGATACGGAAACAGACGCTGAAACGCTATGTTATAGCTCGCTCTATTTGCAATGTAAGTTGGCACTGACTATGTGGTTAATAAATCTATGTGGTTAATAAATCTCTCCGTTTAAATAACAGGAATTCTCTATGTTGCCACTTCCAACTCCGCTTCTGGCCCAGTTACAGCGTGTGACTGAACATTTTCATCAACTAACTTTGAACGTTGAGCCTGTTGCTGCTCATGAGCAGGCCATATTATCCCTGAGCGATTTTGTTGTTGAAAACCTGCAAACTCATCCTGAATGGTTAGCTGAGATCCGCCAACATCCACCTGAAGCGCAGGAGTGGCATCAATATGCTGAATGGCTGCAACAATTACTCGCATCAGTAGAGGATGAAAATGCCCTCATGCGGGTTTTACGCCAGTTCCGTAACAAGATTCTGGTCAGAATAGCCTGGTCGCAAGCGCTACATAGCATGACGACTCAGGAGACACTGCAACAGCTTAGTATGTTGGCTGAAACGTTGATTATTGCTGCCCGTGATTGGTTGTATCAGCGTTGTTGTCAGGATTGGGGAACGCCTTGTAATGAGCGAGGCGAACCACAACCGCTGTTGATTCTCGGTATGGGAAAACTGGGCGGTGGTGAGTTGAACTTCTCTTCTGATATTGATCTGATTTTTGTCTATCCTGAAAACGGTATTACCCAAGGTGGCCGGCGTGAAATGGATAACACCCAGTTTTTTACCCGCTTGGGGCAGCGTCTTATCAAAGTGCTCGATCAGCAAACTGTGGATGGTTTTGTGTATCGGGTAGATATGCGCTTGCGCCCGTTCGGTGATAGTGGCCCATTGGTGTTTAGTTTTGTTGCACTGGAAGATTACTATCAAGAGCAAGGGCGTGATTGGGAACGTTATGCGATGGTGAAAGCACGGATTATGGGTTCGGGCAACCAAGCGTATGGTGAAGAGCTACGCCGGATGTTGAGACCATTTATCTTTCGCCGTTACATTGATTTCAGTGTGATTCAATCCCTGAGAAATATGAAAGGCATGATTGAACGGGAAGTGCGTCGCCGTGGCTTGAAAGACAATATCAAACTGGGGGCTGGTGGTATTCGTGAAATTGAATTTATCGCCCAGGTGTTCCAACTGATTCGTGGTGGACGTGAACTGTGTTTGCAATCTCAGGCGTTGTTACCAACTTTGCAAATAATAGCGCAGTTGACACTTTTACAATCATTGCAGGTGAAACAACTTTCTGACGGTTACCTTTTTTTGCGGCGGTTAGAAAATCTTTTACAGTCAATTAATGATCAACAAACTCAAACTCTGCCAGAAGATGAGCTGAATCGTTCACGACTGACATGGGGCATGGGATTTGAAAGTTGGGACGCTCTGATAATTGAATTGAACAGCAAGATGGGTGCTGTTCGGGCTATTTTTACGCAATTGATTGGCGATGACAGTGATAATAGTGAAGAGGAACCTAGTCATGTACCATTTAAAAGTCTGTGGCTGGAAGAGCTCGAAAAAGAAGAGTTAATCATACTAGCTCCGCACTTGGATGAAGAGATTGCACAGCAGATATTGCATATTATTTCTGTGTTCCGCCATGATGTGGGCAAAAGAACCATTGGCCCTCGTGGGCGTGATGTGCTCGACCATCTGATGCCACGTTTATTGGCAAAAGTCTGTTTGCGGCAAGATGCCAATCAAGATGTCAATATAGTGCTAGATCGGGTTATCCCTCTGTTGTTAAGTATTGTCAGCCGTACAACTTACCTGGAACTGATACTTGAATCGGAAGCTGTACTGACACATGTTATCCGGCTGTGTGCTGCTTCACCGATGATTGCGACTCAGCTTGCCTGCCATCCATTGTTGCTGGATGAACTGCTTGATCCACAGTTTCTGTATGAGCCTTTGCCATTAAATGCCTATAAAGATGAATTGCGGCAATATTTGTTGCGGATACCAGAAGATGATGAAGAGCAACAACTAGAAGCTCTCCGCCAGTTTAAGCAGGCTCAATTACTGAGGATTGCGGCGGAGGATATCACTGGTGTATTGCCGGTGATGAAAGTCAGTGATCATCTCACTTATTTGGCAGAAGCGATTATTGAAGCAGTCGTTCAACAGGCGTGGGGACAAATGGCAAAACGTTATGGTGTTCCATCACATTTGAGTCAGCGGCAAGGTCTGGGATTTGCTGTGATTGGTTATGGCAAATTGGGTGGTTGGGAGTTGGGCTACAGTTCTGATCTTGATTTAGTTTTCCTGCTTGATTGCCCGGTGGATGTGATGACTGATGGCGATCGATCGATTGATGCTCGGCAATTTTATTTGCGTCTTGCTCAACGAATTATGCACTTGTTCAGTGCTCGAACCTCCTCTGGTGTGTTGTATGACGTGGATGTCCGCCTGCGTCCTTCAGGCGAATCAGGCATGTTAGTCAGTACCATCGGTGCGTTTGCTGATTATCAGCAGAATCAAGCGTGGACTTGGGAACATCAGGCGTTGGTACGTGCCCGTATGGTATTTGGTGATGAAAACTTGCATCGGGATTTTGAGCGGATACGCCATCAGACATTATGTACGCGACGAGAACCTGCTTTGTTACGTCAGCAAGTAAGGGAAATGCGGGAAAAGATGCATAAACATTTAGGCAGTCACCATTCAGATCAATTTGATATTAAAGCTGATCCAGGAGGGATCACCGATATCGAATTTATCGCTCAATATTTGGTGCTTCGTTATGCTACTGAAAATGCGCGTTTGGTGAGTTGGTCGGATAATGTACGGATTTTTCAATTAATGGCGGCTTATGAAATTATGGATGAAGATGAGGCTGCCGCATTAACGCAGGCTTACGTTTCTATGCGTGATGAATTACATCATCTGGCGTTACAGACGCTTTCCAGTCGGGTATCAACCCATTGTTTCCGTGAACAACAGGAACGGGTACGTCGTAGTTGGCAACAGTGGTTGGGTGAACAATAACGGGTTTTACTGGTTTGGTGTAGGGATTTTACGGTCGTATGATAATATTTGGCACCAATTTAATATCTAATATTTGGAGCAAGGGATGAAAATAACACTCCCGGATTTTCACTGTGCAGGAGTTTTAGTCGTCGGTGATGTTATG
Source organism: Photorhabdus sp. RM96S (assembly GCF_042879335.1). Taxonomy (NCBI): domain Bacteria; kingdom Pseudomonadati; phylum Pseudomonadota; class Gammaproteobacteria; order Enterobacterales; family Morganellaceae; genus Photorhabdus; species Photorhabdus sp. RM96S. Next base: position 64,014 of record NZ_JBHFKT010000014.1, read on the forward strand.
TTAGATCGCTACTGGTATGGGCCGACCAGCCGGATTTCACCGGAAGCGCCGGTGCCTGTTGTAAAAGTCAATACCATTGAGGAGCGTCCGGGAGGCGCAGCTAACGTTGCTATGAATATTGCGGCTCTTGGAGCAAATTCGCATTTAATTGGTTTGACTGGGATTGATGACGCAGCACATGCGCTGAGTGAGAAACTAAGCAGCGTCAAGGTGCGCTGTGACTTTGTTTCTGTCCCAACCCATCCGACAGTGACTAAACTGAGGGTACTTTCCCGTAATCAGCAGTTAATTCGCTTAGATTTTGAAGAAGGTTTCGATAACATCGATGCGCAGCCAATGTTTGAACGCATTGAACAGGCGTTGCCCCATATTGGAGCATTGGTTCTATCTGACTACGCTAAAGGTGCACTGAGTCAAGTTCAGGAAATGATCAAACTGGCAAACGCGGCCAAAGTTCCGGTATTAATCGATCCGAAAGGTAATGATTTTGAGCGTTATCGTGGTGCAACTTTGTTAACGCCAAATCTGTCTGAATTTGAAGCGGTCGTGGGCCACTGCAAGGATGACAATGAGTTGGTTGAGAAGGGTACTCGGCTAGTTAAGGATTTGGATCTTCAGGCATTACTGATCACCCGTTCTGAACAGGGAATGAGTTTGCTGAGTGTTGATCAACCGCCATTACATTTGCCTACGCAGGCGCAGGAAGTGTTTGATGTCACGGGTGCCGGCGATACGGTTATTGGTGTGTTAGCAACGGCGATTGCGGCTGGAAAGCCACTGAATGAAGCTTGTTTTCTGGCGAATGCAGCTGCGGGAGTTGTCGTTGGCAAACTGGGAACGTCGACTGTTTCGCCGATTGAACTGGAGAATGCTATCCGTGGTCGTGCTGAAACGGGTTTTGGTGTGATGACTGAATTTCAGCTTAAACAGGCTGTTGCTGATGCTCGTCAACGTGGTGAAAGGATCGTAATGACTAATGGCTGCTTTGATATTCTGCATGCAGGTCATGTCTCATATCTGGAGAATGCTCGTAGATTGGGTGATCGGTTAATTGTTGCTGTTAACAGTGATGCATCGACTAAACGGCTGAAAGGTGAGAGTCGTCCTGTTAATCCACTAGAACAACGCATGATTGTGTTATCTGCTCTGGGCGCGGTGGATTGGGTTGTGCCGTTTGAAGAGGATACACCACAGCGATTGATTACGGATGTTTTGCCGGATGTATTGGTAAAAGGGGGCGATTATAAATCGGAAGAAATTGCTGGCAGTGAAGAAGTTTGGGCTGCGGGCGGAGAAGTCAAAGTGCTGAACTTTGAAGATGGCATTTCAACAACCAATATCATCAAGGCGATTAAAAATCAGTAAATAATGCTTTAGTTTGTTATTGAAAACAGCTAGAAGATATTACTGCATTGAATGCTGTAGATTATTTATTTGATTATATTATTAGAATGAAAGTCGGGCAGGATATGAAATCTTCCCGGCTATTTTTTATTTAATTTGTGCTTGGTTGAGTGGTATTTCATCATAAATAATATAGATATTTGTAATATCGTGTGCGAGTAATTTAATTAACGATATGATTATCATTAAAATATTTTAATTATAATTTGATTTAGTATAATTTTATTCTCTGGATGATAAGGGATTAATCAGAAGAAGTGTGATGTAACAGATAGTTTTTTATCTTTGTGGCATAAAATGCTGGTCACATAACGCTGGCTTATTCATAATGATTTCTGATGTAAATGATTTTTTAATAAAATATCTTATCTATAACCCAATGGATTTCAAGATGCATCGAGACGGCAAGGGAGTGAATCCCCGGGAGCATAGGTAACTATGTGACCGGGGTGAGCGAGTGCCGCCAACAAAGAGGCAATTTGAAAGATGACGGGTATATAACTTTTATATCTTAAGGTTAGTAGATAAAACGGATAAATTTTTTACGCAGGAATCAGTTCTTATGCAAGGTAAGTTGATTTTATCTTCAATTTGTTTAGCTTCGGCAATATTAGCAGGGTGTACAACTGAATCTTCTAATACCGTCCAGGTACAAAAAGTTAATTCTTATAATACGGTATATCAAGGTGTTCGTAGTCCAATTGCGATCGGTAAGTTTGAAAACCGTTCCAGCTATCAAAATGGCATTTTCTCCGACGGAATTGATCGTCTTGGTAACCAATCTAAAACGATTTTAGTCTCGCACTTACAGCAGACTGGACGCTTTACGGTGCTGGAACGTACTAATATGGCGGAACTGAAAGCAGAAGCGGGTCTACAAGGTAAATCGCAGAAGTTGAAAGGTGCTGCTTACGTTATTACCGGTGATGTAACTGAATTTGGCCGCAAGGAAGTGGGTGATCATCAGTTATGGGGGCTGTTAGGGCGTGGTAAATCGCAGGTGGCTTATTCTAAAGTCATGCTGAATGTGGTGAATGTAGAAACTTCCGAAGTGGTTTTCTCTGTAGCAGGGGCTGGGGAGTATAAATTATCCAACCGTGAAATTATCGGCTTTGGTGGCACTGCCAGCTATGATTCCACACTGAATGGTAAGGTATTGGATTTGGCTATTCGTGAAGCAGTAAACCGTCTGGTTGAAAGTATTGAAACCGGTGCATGGAAGCCATCTAATTAAGAAACATAGGGATATATATTCATGATGTTAATGAAAAAAGCGGGCTTATTGCTGGCAGCTATGACCTTAGCGGGTTGCGTCACGCAGCCAAAAACAATTTATGAGTGGGATAAATACCAACCTACAATTTATCAATATTATCAGCAGGATAAGATAGGGCTTGAAGAGCAGTTACAGGCTTTGCAGCAGGTAATTGAAAGAGCGAAAGCGAAAGATAAACCTGTACCGCCTGGGCTGCATGCACAGATGGGTCTGCTTTATAGCAAAACAGGTCGTGTTTCAGAAGCATTCCATCAGTTTGAAATAGAGAAAAAATTATTTCCTGAGTCAGCGCCATTTATGGACTTTTTATTAAGTAAAAATAAAGGAACTATGCAATGAACCGTATTCTCGTCGCATTAAGTTTATTAGCGGCATTTGTGCTGACAGGATGTAGTAAATCTGTCCCTTATGATTACACTGCATTTAGAGAAAGCAAACCCAAATCCATTCTGGTTCTGCCCGCGGTAAACAAATCTCTGGAAGTTAAAGCAGGGCACAGCCTGATTTCTCATGTGACATATCCATTGGCAGAATCCGGCTATTACGTTTTTCCGGTTGCTGTTGTGGAAGAGACATTTCAGCAAAATGGTGTGACAGCGGCACAGGATGTTCAGAATATCAGTTACAAAAAATTGCATGATATTTTTGGTGCAGATTCAGCGCTCTATTTGGATATTGAAGAATATGGTACTCAATATCAGATTATTAATAGCGATACTCGTGTAACGGCTTCAGCAAGGTTGGTGGATTTGCGTAGTGGCAAGCAACTGTGGCATGGTTGGACAACTGCTTCATCGACTGAAGATCAAAATAGTTCTAATAGTCTTGTTGGCATGTTGGTATCTGCCGTAGTTTCACAGATAGCTAATACCATTATGGATAGAGGTCATGAAATTGCCGGCATTACAAGTAACCGCTTACTGACAGCCGGTGGTAGTCGTAGTTTGCTTTATGGCCCACGTTCTGAGCATTACGGCAAAGAACAGCATTTAATTTCTAATTAAGTGTGGGTGTGGTGATGAGCAGATATGATATCTGCTCATTATCGCGGTTATTTTTATGTAAGGTAATAAAAGGTAATAATTATTCTTCTTTTGCCGTGTTATCAGCAGATGGAACATACTTATTTTCAAACTTCGCTTCTAGTTCATTTAAACGCTGCTCCATCGCGGTCAATTTTTCACGAGTACGTAACAGAACCTGAGTTTGGATATCAAATTCTTCACGATTCACTAAGTCAAGCTTGCCAAGTTGGGATTGCAAAATCATCCGTAATTTTTTCTCTACATCACCACCAAACTCTTTAACCCCCTTTGGCAAAGAATCTTGGATCTGGCGGGCAATTTGTTCAATTTTTTTTGGATCGAGCATGATGCATCCTTTTTATGACATAAATAATTCCTGAATAGTGTAATACCAGATAGTAAAACCACAAACCATTGTGAGCTAGGTTTCACATTTGATTTTGTCGATTGCCGCCGACAAATATTAGCGTTATAGTTCACTGGTTTATCTCAGGGCGGGGTGAAAGTCCCCACCGGCGGTAAACATCAGTCTATCTTTTTGGTGGCATGATGAAGCCCGCGAGCGCTCCGTTTGTGGTTATCTTTTATGATAAAACGGAGGTCAGCAGATCCAGTGTAATTCTGGAGCCGACGGTGATAGTCCGGATGGGAGAGAATAACGGCATCTGTCGGGCTCTGTGCTCGTCTGTTGTTCCGGCTATGGCATTTAATATTGTGTTACGAAATATTATGTCATAGCGAGAACTCCTCAAGACCGCCCTGATTCTGGTAATCCATAAATTTTAATGAGGTTTCTTTACCATGAATCAGACGCTACTTTCTGAATATGGCACATCATCAGAACGTGTTGAACACGCCATTAACGCTTTGCGTGATGGAAGAGGGGTGATGGTGCTGGATAATGAAGATCGTGAAAATGAAGGTGATATTATCTTTGCGGCCGAAACAATGACTGTAGAGCAAATGGCACTGACTATCCGTCATGGCAGTGGTATTGTCTGCTTATGTCTGACAGAAGAGCGCCGCCAGCAATTACAATTGCCCATGATGGTAGAAAATAACTCTAGTTCGTTCCAGACTGCATTCACTGTAACCATTGAGGCCGCTCAAGGGGTGACGACGGGGGTTTCTGCGGCTGACCGCATCACGACCATTCGTGCAGCGATTGCAGATAATGCCAAACCCAGTGATTTGAACCGTCCGGGACATGTTTTTCCACTGCGCGCTCAACCTGGTGGCGTGTTGGTTCGTCAAGGGCATACTGAGGCAACAATTGATTTAGTCAGTTTGGCCGGTTTTAAACCCGTAGGTGTATTGTGCGAATTAACCAATAATGACGGTTCAATGGCGCGTACCCCGGAGGTAGTGCAATTTGCGAAACTACATAATATGCCGGTAGTCACTATTGAGGATCTGGTGATTTATCGCCAGGCAATAGAGCAGAAAGCAAGCTGAAACCTAATTGTTTAATAACTGGATGAAATATCAGTTATAACCTACACGTTCTCTAAAGTCACAGTTTACGCAAGCTGTGACTTTTCAGTTTTTTTGAAAAACTCCATCACCGTTAGCCCACTGTTTTGCTTATCTGAAAGGCGTAACCTGTCTGCAAGTATTAAAATTACCTATATTTGGCGTGAGAGGTCATTATGAATATTTCCAGAATGCCGGCACTGTTTATTGGTCATGGCAGTCCAATGAATGTACTGGGAGAAAATCGCTATATCAATGTGTGGCGTGAACTTGGTGAAAGACTGCCTGTACCCAGAGCGATTCTGGCGATTTCTGCTCATTGGTATACCAATGGCACAGCAGTAACCGCCATGAGTCAACCGAGGACTATTCATGATTTTCGTGGTTTTCCACAGGAATTGTATGAAATTCAGTATCCGGCTAAGGGCTCGCCTGAATTGGCCGCTTTAGTGCAAGAGATGCTGGAACCTGTGGAAGTTTATGCCGATCATCATCAGTGGGGATTGGATCACGGGACTTGGGGCATTCTGATTAAGATGTATCCTCAGGCCAATATTCCAGTGATTCAACTGAGTATAGATGATGCCAAGCCAGCGACGTATCACTATGAATTAGGGAAAAAGCTGGCTGTTTTACGAGATGAAGGTGTTTTAATCCTGGGGAGTGGTAATGTGGTACACAATCTTAGTACCATGAAACGGCAGGAACCTGATGCTGACCCGTATCCTTGGGCAGAAACATTTAACCGTTATGTGCGTGATAACCTTACCAGTTATGAGCAACCTTATCCTTTGATTCATGCACTGGACAGAGAAGATGGCCTATTATCGAACCCATCTCCTGAACACTTTTTACCGTTGCTGTATATCATGGGAACGTGGGATAGAAAAGAAACGGTTTCCATTCCTGTAGATGGTATTGAGTCTGGTTCGCTAAGTATGTTGTCTGTGCAGGTTGGTTAAATTGAACGTTCTGATTATGATGTTTTCAGCTTGAATGCAAAATTAATAACATCTGAATGATTCACAATACGACCTGTATCGACATCCGCGAGGCCAGCCAAAATCATTTGGTGGCGATGTTCACGTTCCTCAATCATTGAGGTAAGAGCCTCTTTAATGATCCACGATTTTGAGCGGTCTAACTCTTTGGCTAAATCGTTTATAGCTGTAGCTAGTTTGATAGGTATCTGTGCGGTAATCGTCTGTTTTGCTGATATGGACATAAGAGCTCCCAATAAAAACCAATAATAGTTATTGAACACTATAGCATCAATAACGGTCAGATTCTTTATTTTTTAAGGCTTGATAGCTTACCGGTGATACAGGGATTTGTGTGAAAATGCATTGATGTTTCATCACCAAAAATTTCATTGGTTCAATTATCTTTGTGTTATATACCCTATGGATTTCGAGATGCATCGCGGCGGCAAGGGAGTGAATCCCCGGGAGCATAGATAACTATGTGACCGGGGTGAGCGAGTGCAGCCAACAAAGAGGCAACTTGAAAGATGACGGGTATAGATTCATTTTCTGATATTGCTATGCCTAATAGCGGAGATGATTTGTCTATAGGTTTAGTAATTGAGATAGGTGTGTGATTAACATTTTGTTCTCTACTAATATCATGGTCGAATGAATAAACATAAATTTCATTTTCATGACCTGTTTGATATTTATACCCTATGGATTTCAAGATGCATCGCGACGGCAAGGGAACGAATCCCTGGGAGCATAGGTAACTATGTGACCGGGGTGAGCGAGCGCAGCCAACAAAGAGGCAACTTGAAAGATGACGGGTATATTACCTATGGAATCATAGGTAGAACAACCACTGGATATAAGCCCTTGTTTTTTGCCTGTGATAGTTAAATATATTGTGTTCGCCATAGTATTTACCTTTATTATAAATTTATAAGGGTACAAAGTTTCTTCACTGGATGTTTAAGGGAGGAGTTTGGGGTATTTAACTCTGTTCCTCATTCCTCCCTATTGGGAATTAATCCAAAATAATATGTGGATAGAAGCGAGATAAATCCTGAGTTATGAGTTCACTGTCTTCCCGCAAACCAATACCGCAAGGCTGATCATTTACCAGCCAGCTACCAATTAGCGTATAATTGTCACCGAATTTTGGTAGTGTATGAAATTGCTGAACGATCATACCTTCTTTACCGTAAGGGCCATCAACACTGGCAATTTCCTTGCCCTTTTCAATAATACGGATATTAGCCCCTTCCCGTGAGAACAGCGGCTTAATAACATAGCTATCCATTGCCGGATAATTATCATCGGCAAAATAAGCGGGTAGCAGGTTTGGATGATTTGGAAACATCTTCCACAACATCGGTAGCAATGCTTTGTTGGAGATAATACTTTTCCAAGCGGGCTCTAACCAACGAACGCCAGCATCTTCCAATTTGGTCGCGAAAATTTCACGGAACATCAATTCCCAAGGGTAGAGTTTGAACAGATTGCTGATCACTTGGTCTTTTAGATCTGTAAATTGTCCTTTCTCTCCCAAACCGATATCTTCAATAAATAAGAACTCGGTTGGAACACCGGCTTCCAGCGCACAATCTTGTAAGTATTGAACAGTACCGCGATCTTCTTCGGTATCCTGACAGCAGGCCATGTGCAGTAAGCCAAAGCCATGTTCATCACGCAACTGAGCAAAGCGTTCAATCAATTGCTCTTGCATGCTGTTGAATTGATCGGCATGTGCTGGCAGTAACCCGGCGTTCATCTGATCTTCTAACCAGATCCATTGGAAAAAAGCGGACTCATACAGCGAAGTTGGTGTATCAGCATTATTTTCCAACAATTTTGCCGGGCTTTTACCATCGTAAACCAAATCCAAACGGGAATAGAGTGATGGCTGGCTGGTAATCCAAGAGCTACGAACAAAATCCCAACAATGTTTTGGGATCTGAAATTTAGTCAGTAATTCTTCACTATCGACAACTTTCTCGACTACCTGCAAACACATTTGGTGTAGTTCTGCGGTGGTAGCTTCGATTTCTTCAATTTGAGCAAGAGAAAACTGGTAATAAGCCTCTTCACACCAGTATGGTTCACCATGCATGGTGTGAAAATTAAAGCCATATTCTATCGCTTTTTCACGCCAGTCCGGGCGTTCAGTAATAGCAATACGTTTCATCCGTGGTTAGCCTCCCATTGAACGAGATGTGGAGCCGGAAGAGGCGCTGCTGCGTTGCATGGCTGACTGTTTTGCAACAGAGTCACCGAAGCCGCCACGGGTAATGGTTGTGGTTGTTGCTGGTTTTGGTGCCATAGCCGTTTTAGGCACTGTCATGGAACGACCACCTGCGGTTGCCTGGCCATAGCTTTTACCCGACGCATCAACGAATTGACCATTTGCCGGGCTGGTGGCGGATTTGGAGCTAAACAGAGGTTGTGATGGCGCTGAACCGCCCCCCATTAGACGCCCCATCATATAACCTGCCATCAGCGGCATCCAGAAGCTACCGCTTTGCTGCTGCTGTGCCTGTGCTTCGCCATTGGTGGCGGTATTGGAAGCAGTGGCGCCAAGGCCAGCTTGTGCCGGGGCCTGAGTACATTGCGCTTCGCCAAATTCAGCAATGCAGTCTTCTTTGGTGGCATATTTAGGCGCGGTTTTTTCCGCTTCTTTCAACGCATTGTTGTAAGCAGTCGTACACTGCGCGCTTTGTGATGGATTGGCTTGAGAACATTCATCTGCATTCATGTAAAGAGAGACAGTTTCATCACTCTTTTCACAGGCAGATAACATGAAAACCGCACTGACAGCTATCGCCACAGGTGCAAGGCGATAGTTACGCCAAGCCTTACGGAATGTGTCGTGGTTAATATCTTTGGTCCGTTTTATTGTCATCGTCGTATACCCAGATTTTATACCCGTTATCTTTCAAGTTGCCTCTTTGTTGGCTGCACTCGCTCACCCCGGTCACATAGTTACCTATGCTCCCGGGGATTCACTCCCTTGCCGTCGCGATGCATCTTGAAATCCATAGGGTATAGATGTCTATGATTCTTTATGAAATAGCTTTAAGGATAGGGGAAATATGAACAAAATTAAAGCATAAAACTTACTGCCTATCTCAATAGGGCTATTTTATTTGCCCTTCTTTGCCATAAAGAGCGAACCTGGGCAGTGCTCAAAATCCTCACGTACTACGTGTACGCTCCGGTTTTTCCGCGCTGTCCGTGTTCAAACTGCCTGCAACAATTACGCCTATTGAGATAGGCTCTTAGGATTGCCAGCCTAATTTTTTGCCTGGCTGAAAAGGCGGCGGGATATTGATTGTCTGGTATTTTTGTTTAATCTGGTTTTAATGTTGTGAAATAGATATGTGAATTTAAAAAATGGGTGCTGTTATTGATATTTTATGATACTAATCCTGCCCCTGTAACTTATGGTAATTTAAGGGTAATTAAACGAGTAAGATTATTATGTAAGTGAATCTACTAATTGCATTATTCTCGGTAATAATTCCAATGGGTGATGTTAGGAATATAATCTTAAATTAATAACGGATCGTTATTATATTATTGGTGTTGTATTTTTTTTATTTTAATTAAGGAAATTAAGTCGTATGGAAAAGAGTCATTATTCAGAAAGATGGCAGACGCGTTTTGCATTCTTTGAACGCAATGGTGCTCCTAAAGCGCCTGAGTACAAAGCTGCTATGAAAGCAGAACCCTTTATGCGTCGTATCTTGTTAAATATGAATTTTATCGCTTTCTTCTTTGGTTTTATTTACTTTTTTGTTTTAGGTTTATGGCGGAAGAACCTGACTTTATTTGGAATCGCTGTTGTAGTAATGATTATATTGGGAGTTATTGAAGATGCTCTGAGTATTGATATTTCTCCTGCTGTCGGAATGGGGATTAAATTTGCATTTTCAGCAATATGGGGTACTACTGCTAACTATGCCTACTATTTGAAAGAGAAGGTAAATAGTCAGAGTTGGAATCCATTTGAAGGATTTTTTTAATTTATATATTTTTTTTAAGAAAAATAGCGGCTTTTTTTTCGGCGCCTAAATTCAGTTGGTAAGAAATAAAACAGCCCGCTTTATGGCGGGCCGTTAATTAGTGAAAGTGAAGAACTGAATCAGTTACGAGCAGATGTTGCTGGTGCTGCTGTTTCTTGAACAATGCTGTTAGCGGAAGTTGAGAGCTGTTTACCTAGAGAATTATTCAGAGCAACTAAATCCTTCTCATTTAGCGTACCCAGTGCATGCTGAATATTTAGCTGATTAATCAGATAATCATAGCGAGCATTGGATAGCTTTTGTTTGGCATCGTACAACTTGGTAGTGGCATTCAGTACATCAACAATGGTGCGTGTACCAACTTGATAACCCGCTTCCATTGCGTCGAGTGAGCTTTGCGCAGAAACAACAAGCTGTTTATAGGCGTCGATACTGCTGATGGAAGCAGAGATGTTGTTAAAGGAAGAACGGACAGTCTGTACAACATTGCGGTAGGTGCTCTCTAATTGTTCGCTGGCGCTGACAAAACCATATTGTGCCTGTTCAACGCGGGAACTGGTGGCACCGCCGCTATAAATTGGCAGACTAAGCGTCAGGCCAACGCTGTTTTCACCGCTATAGTTGTTTGATCTGCCTGGTGCATGATTCTGGCTGTTTGAAACATTGGTAGAAGCGCCTAAATTGATAGTTGGCATATGCCCTGTTTGAGCCGCTTTGATTTGTTCACGAGCCAGATCCTGACCTAAACGGGCAGATAGTAGACCTAAATTACGTTTCTCTGCCTTTTTTAGCAGAATATCCACTGCTTCTGGTTTTTGTGTTTTGAAATGATCAATATTCAGCGAGGCTAGCCGAGGGTAATAAATACCGGTTACTTGACGCAGAGCTTCCAGTGCATTGTCCAGATCATTACGGCGGGCAACTTCCTGAGCGAGTACGTCATCGTAGTTAGCACGAGCGTTCTGGACATCAGTAATTGCAACCAGACCGACATTAAAACGTTGAGTCGTTTGATCCAACTGGCGGTAAATGGCCGCTTTCTGAGCTTCAATGTAGGAGAGTGTATCAATGGTACGCAATACTTTGAAATAAGCTGTTGCACTATCCAAGATCAGTTTTTGTTCACTGCTTTGATAGGTAACATCAGCAATACCTGCCGTTTTTTCTTCTAAGTTCAATAGGCGCCATTTAGACATATCAAAAATGGTTTGAGTCAAACCAAGCTTTGCATTCAATATATTGCTTTCTGTGTCACGTTGATCGCGGTAACCACTGTTATAGGAGTATCCAGTATTTAATTCCAACTGAGGTAATAATGGGCTACGGGATTCATTAATTTTTTCAAAAGCTTTATTACGTTCAGCTATTGATTTACGTAGTTCAGGGTTACTCTCTTTTGCTTGCTTATAAACTTGCAAAAGATCTTCAGCCTGACCCATTGAACTCAATCCCGTCAGGCTCATAGCGATAAAAATGGAGAGCAGTTTCTTCATTGTAATTCCTTGATTGCACAGCTATTTTACTCGTTGTCTATCCCATTAGGCTATTTTATTTGCCATGTTTTGTGATAAAGAGTGAATGCTTCAGGTGCTGCGCACAGTCTGAGTTCACTGTTCATTTACAAAAACGACCTGCACCAATTACGCTTATTGGGATAGACTCTTACGTTGCCTTGGTGAAAAACGAAATGTTACTGATTCTAGCAGAGTATGCTATCAGCGAAAGGTAGCCGTTTGTGCCATATTGCCTTAATTTAGCTTAACTTTACACCATCAAAGAGTGAATTTTTTAACTCTGCTTGATTAATATCATCTTAGTGGCTAGCAAGTAAGGAACTATTTAGGAGAATTTTATGCATAAGAAGCCGTTAATGCCAGTCATGTTGGATCAGCAGGATATAGAAATTATCGCGAAAAAAAGTTTGTACAATGGATTCTTTAAGCTGACAAATTACCGTTTCCGTCATCGTCTGTTTGCCGGTGGTTGGAGTGAAGAGGTTAGCCGTGAAGTTTTTGAGCGGGGCCATGCCGGTGCATTGTTGCCTTATGATCCACATCGTGATGAGGTTGTATTGATAGAGCAGATACGTATTCCGGCAATAGAGACGAAAGCAACGCCGTGGTTACTGGAAATTGTTGCCGGTATGATTGAAGAGGGCGAAGATGTGGAACAGGTGGTGCGCCGCGAAACGATGGAAGAGGCAGGAATCGAAGTTAAACGTTGCAAACCCGTGTTGAGTTATCTCTCCAGTCCCGGAGGAACAACGGAACGTATCTCTGTGATGGTGGGGGAAGTGGATGCGACGACAGCTACCGGTATTCATGGATTATCTGGTGAACATGAAGATATTCGGGTGCATGTCGTCAGTCGTGAACAAGCTTATCGTTGGATGGAAGAGGGAATTATTGATAATGCTGCTTCAGTTATTGCGATACAATGGCTGGCATTACACCATGAAAAGTTAAAAAAAGAATGGAATTCAGATGATTCCTAATTTTTAACCGAGAAAAGGGAAGTGTGTGCCAGTCAGCAGATCTCTTGCGTTAAAACGAGTTATGATGCTCGTCGATGACTTATAGGACAAGGAAACCATTTGGAAAGCCAGTTTGAACTGCCTGTGGTAGAGGGAACCACAGCCAAAATATTGCAAATAACAGATACGCATCTTTTTGCCAGCAAAGAAGATACTTTATTGGGTATCAATACTTATCGCAGTTACCAAGCGGTGCTGGATGCCATCCTTAAACAAAATGCTGATATTGGTTTAATCGTAGCGACAGGTGATTTGGTGCAGGATCAGTCGTTGGAAGCTTATCGACATTTTGCTGATGGCATTGCTCGTTTACCGGCACCTTGTGTCTGGTTGCCCGGCAATCATGATTACCAGCCTGCGATGGTGGATGCTTTGGCGGCGGCTGGCGTTTCTCCGTCGAAACAGATTTTAGTCGGTAAGCACTGGCAACTTTTGATGCTTGATAGTCAGGTGCAGGGCGTGCCCCACGGGGAGTTGTCGGAATATCAGCTTGAATGGATGAAAAAGTGCCTGGATAGGTACCCTGAACGTTACGCGGTGATCTTGCTTCATCATCATCCATTACCTTCAGGTTGTACTTGGCTGGATCAGCATAGTTTGCGTAATTCACATATTCTGGCCCAGTATCTGCAAAGTTATTCACGGGTTAAGGCGATGCTTTGTGGGCATATACATCAAGAGATGGATCTGGATTGGAATGGCATCCGTATGATGGCGACACCATCAACATGTTTGCAATTCAAACCACATTGTACCAATTTTATGCTTGATACTGTTGCTCCGGGATGGCGTTATCTCGAATTGTCTGTTGCCGATAATGGCGAATTTGGTCTGACAACCCAGGTCTATAGATTGGCAAGTAATGAGTTCTGCCCTGATTTAGATTCGGATGGATATTAGGTTGTGTTTGTCTCCTTGTATTGCTGTGTTACTCTCTGCTTATTGGATTTGCCAAGCCTCACCATCTGTGGCATGTCGCACAGGAGCATAGTGGCCGGTGGTATTTATGCACAATTGAGGGGCACGGTCTGATGTCAACGTTACTCTATTTGCACGGTTTTAATAGTTCTCCGCAGTCTGCAAAAGCCAATGCCTTAAAAGCGTGGCTGTATCAGCATCATCCTGAAATTGACATGCTGGTGCCTCAGTTACCCCCTTATCCTGAAGAAGCGGCTGAGTTGCTAGAAAATCTGGTGATGGAGCATGCCGGGGATGATTTGGGTATCGTTGGTTCTTCTCTCGGTGGTTATTTGGCGATATGGCTTTCACAATGTTTCAGCTTGCCCGCTGTGGTCGTCAATCCAGCCGTGCGTCCGTTTGAATTACTGCGGGATTATCTTGGGGAAAATATTAACCCCTATACTAACCAACGATATACGTTGGAATCGCGCCATATTCATGATCTCAAAAGCATGCGGATTGAACCATTGGAGTCACCGGATCTTATCTGGTTATTGCAACAAACCGGAGATGAGGTGCTGGATTACCGCCAAGCGGTTGCTTATCTGGTATTATGTAAGCAAACTATTGAATCTGGTGGTAATCATTCTTTTATCGGATTTGAACACTATTTCCCACAAATCATCAACTTTCTTGGGCTTTCTAGTGATGGCGAGAAAAAACTTGCCAAAAATGTTTGAACGACTGGTATTATCAACAGTATACAAAACTGATTAGCCCTTTAATCAAGAAGCAACCAACAGAATTACAACATGACTCAATCTAGTTACAACGCAGATGCCATTGAAGTTCTCAGTGGTCTGGAACCGGTTCGCCGTCGTCCGGGAATGTACACTGATACAACGCGTCCGAACCATTTGGCACAGGAAGTGATCGATAACAGCGTGGATGAAGCTTTGGCCGGTCACGCTAAACATATTGAAGTGATCCTTCATAGCGATCAGTCACTGGAGGTCATTGATGATGGCCGCGGCATGCCGGTTGATATTCATCCAGAAGAAGGCGTTTCAGCGGTTGAGTTGATCCTGAGCCGCTTACATGCCGGTGGTAAATTTTCGAATAAAAACTATCAGTTTTCTGGCGGTCTCCACGGTGTGGGGATCTCGGTGGTTAACGCTTTGTCCAAGCGGATTGAAGTCACTGTTCGCCGCGACAGTCAGATTTATCAGATTGCTTTTGAGAATGGCGATAAAGTGCAGGAACTGACAGTAATCGGAAGTTGTGGTAAACGCAACACCGGTACCAGTGTTCACTTTTGGCCTGATGAAAGTTTCTTTGATAGCCCTCGTTTCTCCGTTTCCCGCTTGGCCCATTTGCTGAAAGCGAAAGCCGTTTTATGTCCGGGAGTGAAAATTGTTTTTAAAGATAAGATCAACGATACCGAACAGAAATGGTGTTATGCCGATGGTCTAACCGACTATTTAATGGCTGCGGTTAATGGCCTGACAACATTGCCGGCAGCGCCTTTTGTCGGTACTTTCAGTGGTGCAACCGAAGCGGTTGACTGGGCGTTACTCTGGTTGCCGGAAGGGGGAGAGCTACTGACTGAAAGTTATGTCAACCTCATCCCGACGATGCAGGGGGGAACACATGTAAACGGGTTGCGTCAGGGATTACTGGATGCGATGCGTGAATTTTGCGAATTCCGCAATATTCTGCCGCGTGGTGTGAAGCTTTCTGCTGATGATATTTGGGATCGCTGTGCTTATGTTCTGTCGGTAAAAATGCAGGACCCGCAATTTGCGGGTCAGACGAAAGAACGCCTCTCTTCGCGCCAATCGGCCGCTTTTGTTTCTGGTGTTGTCAAAGATGCTTTCAGCTTATGGTTAAACCAGAACGTTCAGGAAGCAGAGCAGTTGGCTGAACTGGCGATCGCTAGTGCACAACGTAGAATGCGTGCAGCGAAAAAGGTTGTGCGTAAAAAACTGACCAGTGGCCCGGCATTACCGGGAAAACTGGCTGACTGCACATCACAGGATCTCAATTTTACCGAACTGTTTCTGGTAGAAGGAGATTCTGCGGGGGGATCGGCAAAACAGGCGCGTGACCGTGAATATCAAGCCATTATGCCGCTGAAAGGGAAGATTCTGAATACTTGGGAAGTTTCTTCAGACGAAGTGCTGGCATCACAGGAAGTCCATGATATCTCTGTCGCGATTGGTATCGACCCGGATAGCCACGATCTCAGTCAGTTACGTTATGGCAAAATCTGTATTCTGGCAGACGCAGACTCAGATGGTTTGCATATTGCGACGCTATTGTGTGCCCTGTTTGTCCGCCATTTCCCAACATTGGTTAAGAACGGCCATGTTTATATGGCAATGCCGCCTCTATATCGTATTGATCTAGGTAAAGAAGTGTATTACGCACTGGATGAAGAGGAAAAAAGTGCGGTGTTGGATCGTCTAAGCCGCAAACGGGGTAAGCCTAACGTACAGCGCTTTAAAGGATTGGGTGAGATGAATCCCATGCAACTGCGTGAAACAACGTTAGACCCGAATACCCGTCGTCTGGTGCAGTTGACTATCGATGATGAAAACTACCAGGAAACCTTCTCTATAATGGATATGCTTCTGGCGAAGAAGCGTTCCGAAGATCGCCGTAACTGGCTGCAAGAGAAGGGCGATACGGTAGACATTGAAGTGTAACACCCACAGGGATAGTCAAAAAAGATTCTGAGGAAATTAGCGAATGAGTGAGATAACTCATGATGGCGTGGAGCGTCAGCCGCTCCACTCATTTACTGAAAACGCCTACCTGAACTACTCCATGTACGTCATCATGGATAGGGCGTTGCCTTTTATCGGTGACGGTTTAAAACCGGTTCAGCGCCGTATTGTTTATGCCATGTCAGAACTGGGGTTGAACAATACCGCCAAATTTAAGAAATCCGCTCGTACCGTGGGTGATGTACTGGGTAAATACCATCCACATGGTGATGGCGCCTGTTATGAAGCTATGGTGTTAATGGCGCAGCCATTTTCTTACCGCTATCCTTTAGTGGATGGGCAAGGGAACTGGGGCGCGCCGGATGATCCCAAATCTTTCGCCGCAATGCGTTATACCGAGTCTCGCCTGTCCAAATATGCCGAGTTACTGTTGACTGAGTTAGGGCACGGCACAGTTGATTGGGTGCCAAACTTTGACGGTACGTTGCAGGAACCGAAAATGCTACCGGCGCGTTTGCCAAATATTTTGTTGAATGGCACCACCGGTATTGCGGTGGGGATGGCGACAGATATTCCGCCCCATAACGCGCGTGAAGTGGCGAATGCACTAATCACGCTGCTGGATAAGCCGCAGAGTTCCCTTGATGATCTGATGGAACACGTTAAAGGTCCTGATTATCCGACTGAAGCGGAGATCATCACTTCTCACGAAGATATCCGTAAGATTTATAAAAATGGCCGTGGTTCGGTACGGATGCGAGCTGTTTGGTCAAAAGAAGATGGCAATGTCGTAATCACTGCGCTGCCGCATCAGGTTTCTGGTGCCAAAGTGTTGGAACAGATCGCTAACCAAATGCGGGCTAAAAAGCTGCCTATGGTTGATGACTTACGAGATGAATCTGATCATGAAAATCCAACTCGTCTGGTTATTGTCCCTCGTACAAACCGGGTTGATTTGGAGCAGGTGATGAATCATCTGTTTGCCACTACAGATTTGGAAAAGAGTTATCGTGTCAACCTGAATATGATCGGATTGGATAATCGTCCGACCGTGAAAGGGCTGGTTGAGATCCTCTCTGAATGGTTGGTATTCCGCCGGGAAACAGTTCGTAAGCGTCTGAACCATCGTTTGGAAAAAGTCCTTAAGCGCCTGCATGTGCTGGAAGGCTTACTGATCGCATTTCTCAATATTGATGAAGTCATTCACATTATCCGTAGTGAAGATGAGCCAAAACCGGTATTAATGTCACGTTTTGGTTTAAGTGAGACGCAAACGGAAGCCATTCTTGAGCTGAAATTACGCCACTTAGCGAAACTGGAAGAGGTAAAAATCCGTGGCGAACAGAATGAGCTGGCAAAAGAGCGCGATAAGTTACAGGCGATTTTGGGTTCTGAGCGCAAACTGAATACGCTGTTGAAGAAAGAGATCATGGCTGATGCGGCCACTTATGGTGATGAGCGTCGCTCTCCAATGAGAGAACGTGATGAAGCCAAAGCGATGAGTGAGCATGACATCACACCTTCTGAGCCGGTGACAATCGTATTGTCCGAGATGGGTTGGGTTCGTAGTGCGAAAGGCCACGATATCGATCCGGCTGGGCTGAATTACAAAGCAGGTGATAGTTTCCGTGGTGCGGCTCGTGGTAAGAGCAATCAGCCGGTTGTTTTTATTGATACAACAGGTCGCAGTTACTCGCTTGATTCGCGGGATTTACCTTCTGCCAGAGGGCAGGGGGAACCACTAACGGGTAAATTGACTTTACCCGCGGGGGCAACGGTAGAGCATGTACTGATGGCGCCGGATGAGCAGAAGTTTCTGATGGTCTCTGATGCTGGTTATGGCTTTATCTGTACTTTTAGTGATTTGGTTGCTAAAAATCGAGCAGGTAAGGCACTGATTACATTGCCGGAAAATGCTCGCGTCATGACGCCGCTGGAAATAAATAACCCGCAGGATGATATGCTATTGGCAATTACCAGCGCAGGCCGGATGTTAATGTTCCCGGTTGCAGATTTGCCGCAACTTTCTAAAGGGAAAGGGAATAAGATAATTTCTGTTCAGTCAGCCGCAGAAAATGACCTGTTGAGTTGGTTATTGATACTACCGCCACAATCGTCTATTACACTTTACTTTGGAAAGCGTAAATTGACGCTGCGTCCTGAAGATCTTCAGAAATTCCGTGCAGAACGTGGTCGTAAGGGAACACCTCTGCCTCGTGGGTTGCAGCGTATTGAACGGGTTCAGGTTGAGACCCCACCTTCTGCTACTAACGTAATTAAATAATGGGATTATAAGAGGCGGCTATGTTAGCAATTATTCGCGGCATTATTGTTATTCTGTTTTCGATTGTAGTGTGTGTCTCTGGCGCTATTTACTGTTTATTCAGACCACGTCACCCTGACCATGTTATGGTGTTTGGTAATATGTTTGGTCGGTTGTCAAAAATATTTGGCGTCAAAATTATTGAACGTATTCCTGCTGAAGCCAGGCATTATGGTCCGAGTATCTACATTGGCAACCACCAAAACAACTATGACATGATAACTATGTCCAATGCGGTTCAGCCGGGCACAGTGACAGTCGGTAAAAAAACGTTGGTGCTGATCCCATTTTTTGGTCAGCTTTATTGGTTGGCTGGCAATATTCTGATTGATCGTGCTAACCGCGCCAAAGCACATGGCACGATTACCCAAGTTGTGGAGCAGATTAAAAATCGTCGTCTTTCTGTTTGGATGTTTCCGGAAGGGACACGTAGTCGTGGTCGTGGTTTATTGCCGTTTAAAACTGGCGCTTTTCATGCTGCGATCTCTGCGGGAGTGCCGATTGTCCCGGTCTGCGTTTCTTCCATCACTAATGGACGTATTAAGCTGAATCGTTGGAATAATGGTTCCGTCATTGTTGAAATGTTGCCTCCCATTGATACTTCTGGCTATACCAAAGAGCAGGTGCGTGAGTTGGCAGAATATTGTCATAAGGTGATGAAAGCTAAAATAGATGCATTGGATGAAGAATTGGCTGCAATGGAGAAATAGGGTAAGTACTCATAATCGGTTATTTGAGGCCACTCTATAATAAAATGCGGGCCTGACAAAGGCGATAGCTTTTAAGCGTACTTTAATCCTCACATATTTAGTATATGTGAGGATTTTTGTTCGTTGTCTATGACCACAATTTATTATTAGTTTGAAATGACATGTACTGACGCTGACCGAGAGAGATTCGTGTAATGCATTCAGATAGTTTAATTCCCTCCATATTCGCGTTATGATGAGCGCTTGATAAATAATGTTTTTGTTAAGCGCAATCAAAAGGATAATAAGCTTTAATAACTTCAATAATGAGTTATTCGCTTCCGGGGTGAATGATTGCAGTGTCTCAACTATTTTTGAGACATATAGACCCGGAATTTAATTAGGTTTGTCGCGGAGAAAATATGTCATTTAGTCGGCGCCAATTTATTCAGGTATCAGGCTTGGCGATGTGTATCGGAGCCGCTCCTCTATTGGTTCGAGCCAGCAAAAATCAGCAGACTGCTTTGCCGGTTCCTCCTTTATTGGAATCCCGTGGTGGGCAGCCGTTATTTCTGACTTTACAAAAAGCGCATTGGACTTTTGATGGACAATATAAAACCAGTGTATGGGGAATTAATGGTCAATACCTTGGTCCGACTGTACGGGTTCATAAAAACGATGATGTCAAACTGATATACAGTAATCGGTTAGCGGAGCCGGTTTCGATGACTGTCAGCGGATTACAATTACCGGGTACGTTGACCGGTGGGGTTGCCCGTCAGATTTCTCCGGGGTCTGGCTGGTCGCCAGTGTTGCCTATTCGTCAGCAGGCGGCAACTTGCTGGTATCATGCCAATACACCTAATCGGATGGCACCACATGTTTATAAAGGTTTGGCTGGTATGTGGTTGGTAGAAGATGAAATCAGCCGCCATTTGCCGTTGCCGAAACACTATGGTGTTAATGATTTCCCGGTTATTCTTCAAGATAAACGGTTGGATAACTTTGGAGTTCCTGAGTATCAGCCGGCCTCTGATAGTGGATTTATCGGTAATACTCTGTTAGTTAATGGCGTACAGAATCCTTTTATTGAGGTATCTCGTGGCTGGATCCGTTTACGTTTACTCAATGCATCCAATGCCCGCCGATATCAGTTACAGATTGGTGATGGCCGTCCTTTCTATATGATAGGCACTGATTTGGGGCTGTTACCTGCTCCGATAGCCGTTCAGCAACTCTCCCTTGCGCCAGGAGAACGGCGTGAGGTATTAATTGATATGTCCAAAGAGGATGAAGTTGTTGTTACCGCAGGTGAATCAGCCGGGGTACTTGATAAGTTACGTGGGTTGTTTGAATCCTCTACCGTGTTGATTTCCAGCACTGTTCTGACCATTAAAGCAACCGGTTTATTATCTCTGGTGACAGATAATCTCCCATCTCGTCTGGTTGATGATGTTACACCAGTTTCCAATGCAATCCGTAACCGGGAAATTTATCTTGATGATAATACGCCTGGAATAAACGGTGCGTTATGGGATATGAATCGGGTGGATATTACTAGCCAGCAAGGAACGTGGGAGCGTTGGATCGTAAATGCCTCTGCTCCACAACCATTCCATATTGAAGGTGTGCAGTTTAAGGTGATTAATCACAACGGTGAGGCCCCTCAACCGCAAGATTATGGTTGGAAGGATACAGTTTGGGTTGATGGGCGGGTGGAGTTGCTGGTTTATATGAACCAGCCCTCTTATGAACACTTCCCATTCCTCTATTACAGTCAGATTCTGGAAATGGCCGATCACGGCTCTGTTGGGCAGTTAGTGACTATACCGGCCAATCAATAATGGAAAAAACCAGATGAGTGATAATCGGTAGAACCATGAAAATAGCTCAGCAAAATTGGGGCGCGGCATTGATGCCGCGCACGTTTTAATTCTGTTTTGCCCACTATCACCCTATCAATTTTATCAGCCGTTTTTCAGCACTGATTATTAGCATTATTTTGCTCAAGAAGCTGAATGAATTCACTGAAATCAACGAATATTTCAGGGGTTGGTCCCAGACGTTTACCTATATCTAGCGTAGTCATCGCGGTCAAATCTTCTTTTTCTAGTTTGAAGTCGAACACATCAAAGTTCTCTTTAATTCTCGATAACGTGGTTGATTTTGGGATCACAATCATGCCGTTATCAATGTGCCAGCGGATAACAACCTGCGCGGGTGTTTTGCCATACTTTTGTGACAGATGTTGAACCAGTTGATTATCAAATACGTTTTCACCACCTTGTGCCAGCGGGCTCCAGGATTCGGTAACGATATTATGTGTGGCATGCCAGGCATGAAGCTGACGTTGTTGTAACAGCGGGTGCAACTCAATCTGATTAATGACGGGATGAACGCCGGTTTCATTTATCAGTCGCTGGATATGTTCAGGTTGGAAGTTAGAAACACCGATACTGCGAATAAGCCCCTCTTTCTGTAATTCAATCAATTGTTGCCAGGCACCGACGTATTGATCTTGCGGTGGTGCAGGCCAGTGAATGAGGTAAAGGTCAACATAATCCAGTTGCAACTTTTCCAGACTTTCTGCCAAGGCAGCACGGGCATCAAGGTGTTTGTCATTCCACAATTTAGTTGTAACAAAGATATCTTCACGGGGGATATCTGTTTCTTGTAACGCGTTGCCTACGCCTGTCTCATTGTTGTAGATAGCGGCGGTATCAATTGCCCGATAACCGATATCCAGTGCAGCATGGATTGTTTCTGCTATCTGCTGGTCATCGGCGGCCCATGATCCAAGCCCCAATTGTGGCATGTGATTCCCATCAGCAAGTCTGATAATAGGTTGATTATCCATTACTAACTCCTATAAAAAGATAGACTTAAAATATCAGTTAAAATTATGGCGATTGATATTAAGTTGATATTAAGCGTAATTGAAGGAAGTAATACAATTGGCGTGATCTAAGCCATGTATTGTGATCAGTCCATGGCCAAACACATGAATTAACCGGTTTGGTGGCGCATCGATACCAACAATATCACTTAGTGCTGAGCCCTTAGCCTATACCCGTTATCTTTCAAGTTGCCTCTTTGTTGGCTGCGCTCCCTCACCCCGGTCACATAGTTACCTATGCTCCCGGGGATTCGCTCCCTTGCCGTCGCGATGCATCTTGAAATCCATAGGGTATATATAATATTGGTACATTAAGTTAAGGATAAAAACCCTGCTGCTGTTTGTAAACCATGATGACTTTTATTTACGTTTTATCGCCGATATTTTCTTGTGGCGCCAGTACATTAACAGAGAGGCGCTTAAACCACTTAACAACAGCACTATGGGTAAAATTATCAAAATATTCATCACCAAATCTTGGTGATTTTTAATAAACGGGATCTGATTGAGGAGATAACCAAAACCGACCACGATGACAACCCATAGCAAGCCACTCAACCAGTTAAAAACTTGAAAGCGTTTACTGTTAAGACCGGATATACCAGCCAATGTTGGTAACAGAGTGCGGACAAAAGCCAAAAAACGGCCAATCAGTAACGCGGCCAAACCATGTTTGAAAAACAGCTCGTTAGCTCGTTGGCGATACTGAATAGGAAGTTGTGCCAGCCAATCTTTAACCCGTTTGGTATCACCAAGCCATAACCCTTGAAGATAGCCGAGCCAGCAACCGATACTTGCCGCCGCTGTTAATATAAAAACGGTTGGGATAAAACTCATGACTCCCTTGGCAACTAATGCACCGGTAAGGATTAACAGAGTATCACCAGGCAGAAAAGCGGCAGGTAATAAGCCATTTTCCAGAACCAGTGTCACGAATAGAATGCCATAAATAATCCAGAGAACATCGGGGTTGGCAAGTTTAGAAAAGTCATGCTGCCATAATGCCTGCATGATTTCGTTTAGTACTTCCATTGCTTATCCTGTAACTGTTATACCCGTTATCTTTCAAGTTGCCTCTTTGTTGGCTGCACTCACTCACTCTGGTCACATCGTGATCTATGCTCCCAGGGATTCGCTCCCTTGCCGTCGCGATGCATCTTGAAATCCATAGGGTATATAAAATAAATTTATTTCATCTGTATATATAAAGTCAGTTTACAGTAAAAGCTTTGGCATGGCTTGGCTTTATCCCTTATAAGGGAAAATTAATGGCTGATACTAATGAATCAATTGGGGCACATAACCATCAAATAAAAGTTAAAAAAATAGAAAAGGAGCGATTCATCGCAACCTTTTCAAAGTACATTTTAAGGCTCGCTCATCAAAATCGATGTTAAATTTCATCTAGATTAATTCTGATCTGCTTTGCTGGATTTTTGGTACGCTCACGAACCACATCCAGAATATCCTCATCATTAATAAATTCAGTTAAATGTGGTGAATCAATAGACTCTTTTAAAAGAGAATTCCAATCGTCCGGTGGATGTCCAACGTTAAGCATTTCACCAAATACTTTGTAAGCGTCATGCTTATCACCATATGCTCTTTTTGTTCTCTCGTCATTTACCCAGCCAAAGATAATAATTTTACTTTCGGCGTGGAAACGGAAAAAAAGGCGATATTGTTGGAAAAATTTTGCTCTGAACCAGTGTTTTCTTTTTCCACCCAATGTGTCACCTAAACGAAAGGCTATATTAGCTGGGTCATTGGGAATAATTTCAGTAACGAGTTTTATGATTGCAGCCAGGCGTTTTGTATCATTTTTTTTCAAGTAGTCATTTGGATATTTTTGCTGAAGTTGTACTACCTTATCTATTGCTTGTTTTAATTGTTCTATAAAGCATGGATGAGCAAAAAGAGCCCATCCGTTTATTACACACACTCGATCATACATAGTTCTTTACTCATCGTCAGCAGATAATGGGTTGTTCAGATCTATGTCTATTCCAGCGATAAGTGACTTCGCCCGGTTAATGAGTTGTTCATCTAATTGTTGTACTTGTTCAGGATATTTCTGAATGTCTTTTGCCAGAAAGTTCAGAAATGATTCCATGACAAGATCTTTTTCTTCTTCACTATTTTTACGACTGATAAGTACATCACCGGAAGATAAAATCTTATATGCGATACTGTCATGACCTGGTTTTAGCTTAAGCGCTTTACGAACAGATGTTGGGATGGTTGTCTGGCTGCGACGGGTAAGTTTGGATTCTGCACCAACCTCGAACTCAACACTTGGTAATGCGTGCATATTTCTACCTCGTTATGCTGATTTGAGAATCTGTTCAACGAAGTGTAATGCAAATGCATTGTACTGGCAATATCTATATTATTGTTTCATGTTGACTTCCAAGCGTTAAGTTTTTCAGTTTATTACATTGAATAACAATAAAATTAATCAACCGAAATTCGACTAAATCCCTCTGTGAGATCATCAATCAAATCTTGAACATTTTCCAGCCCGACATGCAGGCGGAACAGGGTGCCCGTTCTTTGTGGCGCACCGTACTGGCGCATCATTTTTATCTCTTCTGGTTGATAACCTAGGATCAGGGATTCAAAACCGCCCCATGAGAATGCCATTTTAAAATGGTGAAAATTATCCAGATAATCGGTAAATTGCTGCGGGGTTAATTTCTCTTTCAATTGAAAAGAGAACAAGCCATTACTGCCACTGAAATCACGGATGAAATTCTTGTGGCCGGGGCAGGAAGGCAGAGCCGGATGATAGACTGCGGCGACTTCGGTTCGCTGTTGCAGCCAGCGTGCGATTTCAATACTGCTTTTTTCATGCTGTTTCAGGCGAATAGCTAAAGTCCGTAATCCACGACTGGCCATATAAACTGTATCGGCATCTGCCATTTGTCCCATCAAATAGGAACTCTCTCGCAGTTGTACACAACAGCGTTCATTAGCCACAGCAATACCTAACATTGCGTCTGAATGACCAATAATATATTTGGTGCCTGATTGAATCGAAATATCGATGCCGAATTCTAGCGCTTTAAACAGCACACCTGCTGCCCAAGTATTATCGAGCATGATGACAATATCTGGATTGACGCGCCGTACCGCACGGATAATAGCGGGAATATCCTGTACTTCCATCGTGATGGAGCCTGGAGATTCAAGAAACACCACTTTGGTATTGGGCTTAATCAGATCAGCAATTTCTTCGCCAATCATGGGATCGAAATAATCGGTGGTAATATTCATCCGTGACAATATTTTGTCACAGAAACTTTGCGTCGGGTCATAAGCTGAACCGGTTAATAGAATATGATCACCGGCGGCGGCAAAAGCGAGAATGGTATGACTAATCGCGGCAGCACCAGAAGGGTAAAGCATACAGCCGGCGCCACCTTCCAGTTCAGCCATTGCTGTTTGAAAAGAGAAATGAGTCTGTGTCCCACGGCGGCCATAAAACAGTTCGCTCTTGTCCCGGTTTTGCGTCGCATGTCTTTTGGCGGCGACAGAATCGAAGATCACCGATGATGTTCGTTGAATGATGGGATTGACTGCGCCTTGAGTAAATTTTTGGCTTCTACCAGCATTGACCAGTGAAGTTTCCAGTTTTTTTTCTGCCATGATCCGTTGCTACCTTAGAACACTTCAATTTTTGAAATGGTGTAAAAAAATAGAGTTAACACGTTAAAAGATTTAGACCTTTTTGTACAAAGGGATTAGAACAACTTGACGAAAATTCATCTCATTACCTGTGAGTAGGGGGTGTTTAACTTTATTTTGTGAAGGGGTAATACTTTTTTATTAAACAATAATGATAATTACTATCAAATCACTTAAGGTTTGATATTATCAGCCTGCATGTTCATTCAATCTGGTGAAGATGAGCAAAGACTCAGTATAAATAAGGTTAGTGAGATGACGAAAAGTAATTCACTGCTAAATAACAAGGTTTATAGCAAAGGGAGTAAAGGCCAACTGATGCGAAATTTGACTGCTTCAATAATATTAGCGCTCGGGCTGGCAGGTTCGGCATTGGCTGATACAGCACCAGCATCTGCAACAGAGACCAATAACACGGCGAAAACCGTACAGATTGCAGGGGCTATTCCGGCATCCCCCCCGGCGGTGACGGATGCAACTGCACCACCTGCAAATCAGATTGCGCTGCAAACGGCATCTGCGACGGAAGGCACCCAAGTGACGCCGGTTGCAACGGATGAGATTGCACCTAAAGTTCCTGCTGATGAAGCCAGCCTTTCCAGTGGCTTTGCTACTGATCTGTCTATTTGGGGGATGTATCAGAACGCTGATGTTGTGGTTAAGACTGTGATGATTGGCTTGGTGATTGCTTCTGTTATTACTTGGGCTCTGTTCTTCTCAAAAGGTACTGAACTGATAGCGGCTGGCCGTCGTTTACGTAAAGAGCAATTCGCTTTAACGGACGTGAATAGCCTTGATCAGGCTACGGAAATTGCCGAAGGTTTCAGCAAACACAGTATCAGCCGCTTGTTGCTGAGTGAAGTACAGGCAGAACGTCAATTATCTTCTGAGAGCACTGATTTGAATAGCACGAAAGAGCGTGCCGCTTTCCGTTTGGAACGTTCCGTTGCGGCTATCAGCCGTCATATGGGGCGTGGTAATGGCTATCTGGCAACCATTGGGGCGATTTCTCCTTTCGTTGGTCTGTTTGGTACGGTGTGGGGCATCATGAATAGCTTTATTGGTATTGCCCACTCACAGACAACTAACCTCGCGGTTGTGGCGCCGGGTATTGCGGAGGCCTTGTTAGCGACAGCACTTGGTTTGGTCGCAGCGATCCCTGCCGTTGTGATTTATAACATCTTCGCCCGTGTGATCGTTGCTTACCGGGGTCGGGTTGGTGACATGGCGGCACAGTCAATATTACTGCTTGGCCGTGATCTGGATTTAGCAAATAGCAAGACAAGGTGATTTATGGCAATACGTCTTAATGAAGATCTGGATGATAGTGGCGAATTGCATGAAATCAACGTCACACCATTTATTGACGTGATGTTGGTGTTGTTGATTATCTTCATGGTAGCAGCACCACTGGCAACCGTTGATATTAAAGTGGATTTACCTGCTTCATCGGCAAAACCGCAGCCGCGTCCAGAAAAACCGGTATTCTTGACGGTTAAAGCTGATCGCCAGCTTTATGTCGGAGATCAACAGGTCGATTATGATACTTTGGCGACGGTATTGGATCAGACGACCCAATCCAATAAAGAGACAACCATTTTCTTTCAGGCTGATAAAACCGTGGATTATGAAACACTAATGAGTGTGATGGATTCTTTGCGTAAATCGGGCTATCTGAAAGTGGGCTTGGTAGGGATGGAAGCGGTTTCATCAGATTAATTGTCACTGATTCTTCCATTGAAGAACCGCGCTGGAAAGCGCGGTTGAGTGATCCCCATTCGTTCGGCAACCTGGGTGCTGTTTAATCCTGCCTGATTACGCATGTTAAGAAGAAGCTCCTTCAACTCCTCTTCTTTTTTCTCAGCCATATAAAGGGTGTGAACTTCTGGATCAGCAAGCAGTTCAGCTTTAACGTCGGAATATGGGACACCTTTAATGCTCATCATTCAACTCCTCAAGCCTCTTTAAGGCTATGGCTATTTCGGTAGGGGGTGTTTCTACTGGTTAATACCGTGATACCAGTTATCTTCTGGCTGGTGGCAATCTATCGCAAAAGATAGCTTGGGCACAGTGTGTAAAATCATATTTGCTTGTGGCTCTTTGGATTAAACAGAACCCACAGCGCGGCTAATAATGCGCATCCTCCGCCGCTGAAAGCGACGCCATACCAAGAAAAATGCCATGCTGCGACAGCTCCCAAAGAGGAACCTATTGCGCCACCGGCGAAATAGCAGGTCATAAATATGGTATTAAGCCGACTACGGGCATCAGGTAATAATGTATATAACCGTATTTGATTTGCCACTAAACCCGCTCTGCTGCCAAGATCTAACAGAATAATACCAACGAATAAAAATAGAATACTGTGGCTCGTGCCGCTAATTAGGCACAAGGCTAGTGTTACTAATAAAGCGCCTGCGGCAACAATGGCCTTTCCACCGAAGCGATCTGTCAACGAACCTATTATGGGTGAAGCTAGCATTCCTACAATGCCCGTCAAACCAAAAAGACCTGTAATATCACTCCCCCATCCGTAAGGTGGTTGGGAAAGTAATAAGGCCAGCGAGCCCCATAGCGTATTAAAAGCGGCGAACAGGAGAAAACCGGATAATGCGGCCTCACGCAAAAGGGGTTGTTGTTTTACTAATTTACCGAGTGAAATAAGAAGTTGGCCGTAAGTCATCGTGTGTGGTGTTTCTATTTCTGGCAACACAAACCAGACCAGAAAAAATAGGCATATATCGATTAAAGCGGCCAATATAAACATTTCACGCCAGCCGAAATGCTCTCCGACTGCACCACTCAATGCCCTGGCAAGCAGTGCTCCGGCAAAAAGGCCACTCATCAGACTTCCTACCGCTCGGCCACGCTTTTCTGGTATTACCCAGCCGGATACGGCGGGAATAATGATTTGTGCTGAAATAGAAGTTAGCCCCACAATCAGGCTACTTGCCAGAAGATATGTAAAATTTGGTGCTGTGGCACATAAGATAAGGCTGATTATATTGCCGATTAAGAGGCAGAAAATCAGTTTGCGACGGCTTAGCGTATCTCCAAGTGGCCCAAAAAAGAGAAGCCCCGCCGCATAGCCAATCTGCGTTAGTGTCGCGATCCAGCCGGATATTGAACCATTAACGTTAAAACTTGTCCCAATTATTGGCAGTAATGGTTGATTATAATAAATATTCGCTACAGCAAAACCACAAGCAGCGGATAATAAGATAAGAGAAACGGAAGAAATAGGATTTGGTTTTATTGCTGTATTTGACATGGGAACTCTCAGCATTTGGCCGGAATTATGATGAAATGATTTTGGCATTATCTTGAGAGCGTGGGAATAAAGAGAGCGAACGAAATTGTTTTGCATAGAATGCAAAAATGATAGCGCTACCAGATGTTGCGTATTATTTATAATATATGAAATGTATAGGTAAAAATTGCGATGAAAGATTTATTACGTACCGATATGCTAACAACATTCATTCATGTTGTCCGCTCACAGAGTTTTTCTGCCGTTGCTCGTTTGCAAGGTATGGCTGCATCCTCTATCACACGTCAGATAGACAACCTTGAACAGGTGTTAGAGACAAAACTATTCTTTCGCTCTACCCGCGGTTTATCGCTGACTGACGCAGGGGAGATTTTGTTTTCAAGGGCGCAAGGTATTATCAATGATCTTGTTGATGTTCAGGCTGAGTTAGCGGCGTTGAATGGCGAACCGCAAGGGGCATTACGTGTAGCTTGCCTGCCAACGTTTGGGCGTCAACATATTATTCCGATGCTAGCAGAACTATTCACTCGATATCCTAAAATTCGGGTTGAACTTGATCAAACAGAACGTTTGACTGATCCGGTCAGGGATCGTCTCGATATAGTTATTCGTATTGGTGAGTTAAAGGACAGCACACTTTATTCCAAACGTATCGCCACACAAACTTGGATTATTTGTGCCAGCCCAGGCTATATTCAAAGGCATGGAACACCGACAATACTTACTGAACTGGGTGAGCACTATTTGCTTGATAAACATCATGACCCCGCAGGTATTTGCTGGTCACGCTATCGCAGTGTTATTAACTTCAACGATGATAACAGGATCTTTCGCAGTGATGACTTTGAAACATTGAGAATGGCCGCAGTGAGTGGATTTGGAATAGCGCTTCTGCCTAATTGGGCGGTATCAGCAGATATTCGTTCTGAAAAACTTATTCCTCTATTTGATGATCCAGATGGACGTAAAGAAGATATTTATTTACTGCGGGCGCTTGCTCACCCGCCAGCAAAATTAACCGTATTTATGTCGTTATTGCAAAAGAGGCTTGCCGAGATTATTTAAGCGAATTAGCCTGATATATATTAATGATTTTATGCGATATTATTTAATATGATTTACTTACTATATGATTTTATTTTATGTTTTTTTACCTTCGTTATTAATATCAATTCCTTATTGAAGTATATGTTATTTTGTGCTGATTTTGTTAAATAAATCATAGGATCGATTATTGTAAAAATAATTATATCTATGTGATTATTGATTACTAAAATAAATTAAAACTAATGTAAATTAATTTTAAGATATGATTAAAATTGATATTTAATTGTTATTTAAGTATTCGATTCATTTATTATTGTTGAGTTGTCAGAAAGATATACTTATTCTTTTATATCACTTTGTTTATAGCAATATCATTATTAATGAATATAGAGGTTTATTATGACTAAAATTTTTTCATTCAATAAAAATCGTCGAGATTTATTGGCAGGGCACCACTCATTGCTTAAAGAGGTTAATGGTGTCAATGGTGTTCCTAAATCTTTGGTCCCTGGCTTCCCTGATTTAGATGATCAATTTAATCAGATGGGAATTACCCATATTCGGCTTCATGATGGTTTTGGTATTGGGGATATGGATAATTATTTCCAAGTGGATAGAGTCAATGATCGCAATCAAATTATTGTCAATGTCCCAGAAGAAAATAAACCTGCGGCTAAAAAATTGCTTACTGATATTGCAAATATCAGAAGCCTTTTTCCCAATGCGGCTGCCGGGATGAGAAATAATGATATTAGTCTTGCATTAAAGGAGGCTAATTATAAAATGACTGATGCTTATCTGCGCGATATTATGAACAATCAAGCTGAGCTAAACCCGGATAATATTCATCGACAAATCATGTTTCGTATTGGACGTACCGGTGACGGTGGTTATGAAATGCCAGAAGATTTTGATATTTATGCAATATTAGTCAGCACGTTGGTGAATCGCTACGCATTAAACTATGCCAGAATCGGTTTGCCAAGGAAAATAACCTATTGGCAGGTTTGGAATGAACCTGATTTAATTTTTTTCTGGAATAGTAATGATCCTGAAAAATATTATGAATTATATGCCAAAATTGCAAGAATAATTAAAGCTGTTGACCCTGATGCTAAAGTCGGTGGTGCTGGTATTGGGTTTGTTGATAGAGCACAAGAAGATTATCTTGATGGTTTTTTACGGTATTGCAGAGATAATAACGTACCATTAGATTTCTTTTCCTGGCATGGGTACGTTGAAACTGGAGACCCACAAAACATTATTGATGTGGGGAATAAGGTTCAAAAAGGTTTGCATACTTATGGTTTTACCGGTACAGAAAGTTTTTGTACTGAATGGAATTCTTGTCCTATTGGGACAAAAAATACATATACAAAAGTGCAAGGTATTAAAAATGCGGCATATATCGCTTCCACGTTTATTTATATGCAATATATAAAAGTCGATAGAGCTTATTATTATCGAGGAGATGGCTCATCTTTTGGTTTGTTTAACAACCAGCCCAATCCTAAAAATCCAAGTGTTAAAAACTTCTGTACCTATTCAGCTCAATCTTTTTACCTGTTTGGCAAAATGTTCGAAACACCTTGTATTTTACGTGGTAATAAGGATTTTTCTACAGGCTTAACTGTTTTGGCAGCCGAGAATACCGAAGGAAATAAAATAAATATCCTTGCCGCAAATTATAAAGTCGATAAGAGTCTTGCCGATGGTAATGCAGCCCCTGATTATTTATATCAACAATACTATTTGGATACCAGCCGAACACTGAATCAATTAACGGATACTTGGAGTAAGAATAAATGGTTTGGTGGCGTTGATCCGACAACCGTTCACGTTGATAACGCGGTAGTACAACATGAACCTGTTAAGCCATTTCCGGATAATAATATGTTGAGAGCTAAAAATCGTGATTATGCTGATAGCGACCAAGGTGTTACCGTGGTAATTAATCATATAGGTTATAAAAAATTTAAAGTCAAAGCATTCCGTATTCAAGAAGGTGGATCGCTAGCAAAAATGACACCACCGGAAGTGACTAACCAGATTAATGTGTCTATAGCTAATAATAAATTAACGCTAGTGGATAAGGGAGCGAAGCCTGCAACGGTAACATTATATTCATTAGAGCTAGATGATAATTGACTTTATATGCAATAGAAATATTATAGTAAATTATCTCCCCCGATCAATTAATCAATGAAAAATAGAATTATTTTAATCTGATAGGCTCTGAAAAGAGCCATTTTGATAGTAATTAATTGAATTATATTGTTTTTATATTTTATGGTGACTTGTTAAAGTTGGAAATATGTTTTTAATATGGGTCAATGATCTTTTGTACGATATTTTTAAATATAATCTACTTTCTGTATGGTTTTATTGTGTGCTATTTTATCATTGTTATTATCATCACTCTTGGTTGATTAATATATCTTTTTCTCTTTTAATGATTTTTCGGTTAAATAAGTCACAGAGTCAATTTTATTTTTGTAAATAATTGTGTTAATGTCATTGTTTGTTTAATTCAATAAATTCAAAGTAATAGCTGAGAGTTTTAAGGTGTAGTTGAAAGTGATATTTAACTATTATTTAGGTCTTCCATTCATTTATTGTTATTGAGTTATCAGATAAATGTATTTATTCTTTGATATTATTTTTGTTTATAGGGACACAATATCTTAATTAATATAGAGGGTATTATGACTAAAGTTTTTTCATTTAATAAAAATCATCGAGATTTATCAGCAGGGTATAACTCACGTCTTAAAGCGGTTAATGGCGTCAATGGTCTTCCTAAATCGATAGCGCCAGGTTTCCCTGATTTAGATAATCAATTTAATCAGATGGGAGTGACACATGTCCGGCTGCATGACGGCTTTGGTATTGGGGATATGGATAATTATTTCCAGGTGGATAGGAAAAATAATCAAGATCAAATGATTATCAATGTGCCGGAGGAGAAGAAACCCGCGGCTAAAAAGCTTGTTGCTGATATTGCAAATGTCAGAAGTATTTTTCCTAATGCGGCTATCGGAATGAGAAATCATGATGTGAATCTTGCATTAAAAGATGCCAATTATGAAATGACGGATGCTTATCTGCGTGATGTTCTGAATAATCAAGCAGATCTGAACCCAGATAATATTCAGCGACAACTTCTGTTTCGTATTGGTCGTTCACTTGATGGCGGTTATGAAATACCAGAGGATTTTGATATTTATGCAGCATTAGTTAAAGCTTTGGTGAATCGTTATGGTGTAAACTATGCCGGCATTGGGTTGCCGAGAAAAATAAGCTATTGGGAGATTTGGAATGAGCCTGATTTGCTGTTTTTCTGGAATACGGATGATCCACAAAAGTATTATCAATTATATGAAAAAATAGTGAGAGTAATTAAGGCGGTTGATCCTGATGCTAAAGTTGGTGGTGCAGGTATTTCGTTTAGTAATCATGCAGGAGGATATTATATTGATGGATTTTTCCGATATTGTCGGGATAATAATGTACCGTTAGATTTCTTTTCCTGGCATGGATACGTTGATACTGGAGACCCACAAAACATTATTGATATGGGTAATACGATTCAGAAAAGTTTGCATACTTATGGCTTTACTAAGACAGAGAGTATTTGTACTGAGTGGAACTCTAGTCCTTTTGGGTCGAGAAATACATTTACCAAAGTGCAGAGTCCTAAAAACGCAGCATATATCGCCTCCTCATTGATTTATATGCAATATACCAAAGTTGACCTGGCTCATTATTATCGTGGGGATGGTTTATCTTTTGGTTTGTTTAATGATCAACCTAGTCCTAAAAACCCAAGCGTCAGAAATTTCTGTACCTATTCAGCTCAATCTTTTGGTCTTTTTGCTAAAATATTAAAAACACCTTATATATTAAGTGGTCAAAAGGATTTTTCAACCGGCTTAACGGTTTTAGCGGCTGAAAATAAATCAGGTAATAAAATTAATATTCTTGCAGCAAATTATAAAGTAGATAAGAGTTTTTCTGATGGTAGTGTAGCCCCCGTTCCTGCGGATTTATATCGACAATACTATTTGGATGCTAGCCGAACATTAGATCAATTAACGGATACCTGTAGTAAGAATAGATGGTTTGGCGGTGTTGATCCGACAACCATCCAATCTAATAATGCGGTAGTGCAAAAAGATCCGGTACAACAACTTCCACTAGATTCTCTTTTAAGACCTAAAACTCGCGATTATACTCATAGTGACCAAGGCGTTACAGTGGTGATTGATCATATAGGTTGCAAGAAATTTAAAGTTAAAGCGTATCGTATTCAGCAAGGTGGATCGCTGGAAAAAATAACGCCACCAGAGGTGACTAACCAGATTAATGTGTCTATAGATAATAATAAATTGACGTTGGTAGATAAAGGCGCTAAACCTTCAACGGTAACGTTGTATTCGTTAGAGCTAATTCATCATTAATTTATACCCTATGGATTTCAAGTGGACATTAAAGCACTATAGTTATGGTGTTCATGTCCACTTAATGAGTTTGCCAAAATAGTGAAGGGAGTTAGTGTTTCGCTGGTGTGGTTGAATTATTTTGTTAATACATTGATATTTTAGTAGATATTATAGCTCAATTTTATTTATGCAGGTTTTCACATCGAAGCCACCGATAAGGTAGGAATTGGTTACTTTTCACTATTTGTGGTGAGCTTTTAAATTTACCCCTTTTTCTGTCAAACGATAGCGCTGTAATGGACTGCTCGGTTTTTCTGGATGGCTCATTTCAATTAATCCTGCTGCCAAAGCGGGTTGCAAATAGCGCAGACGGAATGAATTACGATCTTTTAATCCAAGTGCTGATTGCAGTTGCCCACGGTTCATTTCCCCTTTCAATACCATAATTAGTTGTTTAACTTGTTGGGTAGCCTGATGGGTAGCCTGATGGGTAGCCTGATGGGTAGATGTCAGAATTGCATCACGGATCATGTGCAGCATAAACTCAATAAACGGTGCACAATCAACAAGTTGGCTACTGAGATTAATTGCCTGATAGTAATGAGCTTGATGTTCATAAACCAGACTTTCAACGGGAATAAATTCAAATAATGGATTCCAGTGGCTTAAAATCAATGTCTGCCATAACCGGCCTATTCTGCCGTTTCCATCGGCAAATGGATGAATGAATTCAAATTCATAATGGAAAATGCAACTGGCAATAAGTGGATGAATATCAGTAGAGCCTAACCAGTGAAAAAGATCACCCATCAGCTTTGGAATCCGGTTTGCCTGTGGAGCCATGTGAATGACTTTTTCTCCATCCATTACACCGACGCCGCTGTGTCGATAACTGCCGGCATTATCTAGCAATCCCTTCATCAGAACATAATGGGCTTCCAGTAAGTTTTGCTCTGATGTGAAATGCCAATGGTTAAGCTTTTCATAAGCCAAGATAGCGTTACGCGCTTCTTGTATTTCACTGATCGGTGCAATAACTCGCTTTCCTTCAATAATGGCTGTGATTTGGCTTGCATCAAGTAAGTTACCTTCAATTGCCAGTGAACCGTGAATTGTGCGTATCCGATTGATACGTCTCAATCGCAAAGCGGTTATTTGTTCCTGTTCTGTGCTTAACCGCCCGATATTTTCACTGATTTCAGCAACTAATTGGATCATTTTAGCTGTAATCGAGAAAGGCGGCTGATAGCCTTTTTTAGCTGAATTCATTGAATACCTAATTGGATTACCGTGACTAGCTTTAACGTTATTATACCCGGTTACCTTTTTGTTGGCTGCACTCGTTCACCCCGGTCACATAGTTTTTTGCTATGCTCTCGGGGATTCGCTCCCTTGCCGTCGCAATGCATCTTGAAATCCATAGGGTATATAATTGGAATAGTTTGATGATGACCGAATCTAATGATTTATAATTAATGAATGCAGATGTTGTTCCGATTCAGTCATCAATTTAGTTTTAAGGCTTATACCAGCTTGGCATACTGCGTTTAAATCCTTGATAATCGTGCCAGATCATATTAATACGGTTAAGGCAATTTTGAATTGTTTTTTCTCCAAATGATTGTGCCCAAAGTAAACTAAAGAAAGCGTTATAGGCGGTATGAAAAGCGATTCTTTTTAAAAACTCTTGGCTTGGTTGGCCTGCAAAATAACTATCCATTTGTCCATGAACAAATGCCGTGCTATGTAATCGGCTAAATATCATCATCTGACTAAAGTCTTTGGCCGGATCGCCAAAACGATAACGATTGAAATCAATAACCCACAGTTTATGTTTATTATCGATTATCATATTCCCGACATGATAATCACCATGTAGGAACACAGGGGATATATTATTAAGCAGAGAGAAATTATCCTTTATGAAATCAGTAAAGTCTGCTTCATGAGGGATCTTGATCCCACATTGTTCATACCGGGCCAGTTTTTCCTGATAAATGTTTTCTGCTTCCTGGCGGGGAGAAATGGTTTGAGATGGGATTGTTAATTGATGTATTTTTTTTAAATGTTTTCCTGCTTGTAAACCTGCTTCATATTGTAATTGTTCATTATGTTGTTCCAGCCAATGAGTAGTATCCTGTCCTTCGATCCAATTTAGCAAAGAATAAACACTCTGGTCGTTGTTGCAAATGCCAAAATTAATGGGTTCAGACATGGGAATATTTTGTCTAAATAGTTGTTGTGTCCAGAAGAATTCTTGTTTTTTCTTATCTTCTTGGCTGATATCTGCCAAGCGTAATAACAAATGCTTACCTTGTTTATCAACAACATGGTATT
This sequence comes from Photorhabdus sp. RM96S, assembly GCF_042879335.1. Classification (NCBI taxonomy): domain Bacteria; kingdom Pseudomonadati; phylum Pseudomonadota; class Gammaproteobacteria; order Enterobacterales; family Morganellaceae; genus Photorhabdus; species Photorhabdus sp. RM96S. The sequence goes on from NZ_JBHFKT010000014.1 coordinate 101,042, forward strand.
TCTGATCTTTAGACCAGCCGCGATTTTCAGGCTCTATTATCTGCCAGTTTTCGGCTAATGGGATATCAAATATCATATCTGCACTCCACTGTTGTTGATTAAAGTATAAGGTTGAGAAAGACATAAGAATGCCGCTCTGAAAAATAGTTCAAAGCGGCAAATAGCATTAAAGGTTGAGGTTATTTTTCTGCTTCGCCGCCTAGTGCTTCAATGGTGCTGTTAATCAATGCACTTAATTCACCGGTCATCAGAATAAAGTCAGCATCAAACCGTTGGGCAACATCTTCCCGATCAATGTCATCATTTTGTTCACGCAGAGTATCACTGAATTTTATGCGCTTGAAAGTACCATCATCTGACAGCATAAACTGAATACGCTCTTCCCAATCGAGCGCCAATTTGGTGACACATTTGCCTGCTTCTATATGGGTGGCGATTTCGTCAGAAACTAAATCTTGTTTTTTACAACGGATCACGCCACCCTCTTCCAGAATAGCTTTTAATTCAGCTTCATCCATTAAAGCAAAACCTGTCGGTAAATCACCGGAACGTACCCATTCTGTCAGGGTTAATTCTATCGGGTCTTTAAATGTCAGAGGAACAACAGGTAAAGAACCCAAGCTTTTTCTCAATAATGCCAAATTATCTTCGGCCCGTTTAGCACTGGCCGCGTCAACAATAATTAGATTATTGGCGATATCGATCCAAATATAAGTTTGGCTGAATCGGCTAAATGCCCGTGGTAGCAAGGTATGTAATATTTCATCTTTCAGAGAGTCTTTCTCTGTTTTTTTAAGTTTGCGATGCTGTTCTCCTTCCAGTTTTTCAATTTTTGCTTGTAGTGCCTGCTTGATAACCGGTGAAGGCAACATCTTTTCTTCTTTACGGGCGCAAATCAGAATTTGGTTATTCGCGACATGGGTAAAGGCGTCACTGTGTGAACCCATTGGTGGCACCCAACCTGTTTTCGCCATATCTTGACTGCCACATGGGGTGAATGCTAACGGACTCAATTGTTTTTCCAGTTCATCCGCAGAAAGTGAAATTTCCCGGTTTAAACGGTAAATCATTAAATTTTTGAACCACAACATAAAATTACCCCATATTTTTGCTCAATGAATCGGTGAGCATGACCAACATAAGGTTGCATGATAGCGAATCACAGGGATAAGCCCTAGTATCTTGTATCAATTATCCTGATTGATGACTTTATTATATACCCTATGGATTTCAAGATGCATCGCGACGGCAAGGGAGTGAATCCCCGGGAGCATAGGTAACTATGTGACTGGGGTGAGCGAGTGCGGCCAACAAAGAGGCAACTTGAAAGATAACGGGTATATTTAAACGCGGAGACACGCCGTGCTTACTTACTTATGAAAGTACGGCGCTGTCAGGTCATCCGTTGAAGTCAGGACTTACCGGAGTAGCTTAAATTCCCGCTTGAACGCAGTGGTGCTTTTCACTCTTTGGCATGGGAAGGGTATCAAAGGGTTCAATTAAATAATGGTATATATCACGTTGTGGCAACGTACTGCCGTTAATCCTATTACCTTCATACCAAAGGCATGAAGCAGCCGGCCCTTGACCACCATAGGGAAGATAACCGTGTTCTTCCAGATGTAAGTCAGTATTATTCAGAATACTATCTGGTAAGTGAAGGTGTTCGCTGAGTTGATGATAGATATAGTCACTGGTACCAAACAGAGATATATACATAGCATTAGCAGAATACAAAGGATCAGAAAAATAATGGATTAAATCTTGATCCTGATAATATCTTTGTAAGAAGAACACAGGGGCAAAAAATTCTTTATAATTGCCACCTAATGATAATTCTTTCTCGAAAACCGTTGGTTTTATCATGCCATTGATGGGATTAACCTCTCCTCCATAGGTGCAATAGAGTCTATTTACTTTAAATACTGAAGCAATTTTTATACTGTGATCAATATCGCTATTGGGACCGACAATATTTTTATAGTCACTATAAGGGCCAACTCTATCTTCAATATTCTTCAAATCAGAGATTAATCGTTGCTTGAATAAATCGTATATATCATTGTGTACTAATATGGCGTTTGGACCAGCACAATCCTGCCCTTGATTGTAAAGAACAACTCGTTTTGCACTTTCAACAGCCAGATTAATGTCTGCATCTTTTGAGATAATAAGTGGGTTATGACCGGCACCATTAAGAATAAATAAGGTGTTTTTTCTGAAATGTTTACGTACTTTGAGCGCATTCTCTGGTGTTCCCGTAAAGATTACTGCATCCGTTATTTTTACGCGTTGACTTAAAAATAACTCTTTATCTTCATAAGAAATAGATAATGTTGGAGAAAATTCGGATAAATTAATAACCGCCTCAAATTTTTTGTAATGTGTATGCATTGCTGTCGGGGGGCGTATGCACACATTTTCTGCCATAAGTGAAGGGATAAAACCAAAACATACAGAAGCGTAAATGGGTTGGTTAAGCGGGAGGAATGATGTCACACCATAAATTTTCTTTTTGAAATATTCTCTGTTGTTCTCAATATTATTCAAGACATCTATTGAACGGAGAATTTCATCTTCGGTGACGTTTTTACATTGATAGCCAGAGAGTGCTTTAACTAACGCCTCACTATTCTTCTGTAAAGCGGAGGAAAGTTCATCACATTTTTTCCTGATTTCGCTGAAATTAATTTTACTGTATAACTTAGTCATATATGTTTTGTTCTCCTCGATGCTATTGTTTATTAATCTCTCTTTTTGAGATTTGTTAATTTCGTTGTTAACGATATTTTCCTCATTTTTTTGGTATGAGTTTTTATATGGGCTGCTAAAATGGGTTAAAACATGCTGCATGCAATTTAAATCTAACCATGTTTTAATTCGTGGGCCTTTGGTATCACCAAATAACCCTCGGTAGAGCATAGGCCATATTTGGGATGATTTATCATCTGAAAAATGGTCTTTATATGTACTGATTATATGCTGGAAAAGTTGATCTTTAGTGGATATTTCTCCTGAACTTATTGAATTGGCAATGGCTGAGAAATACTTTTCTTCTTTAATGTTTTGTAACCCTTGATTTTCATTTTTACATGTCCTGATATAATAATGATAACTTATTTCAAATTCCTGATCTGAAATGGATTCTCCCGGTCTTTTATAGCGATTCAGAAAGTTTTCAGCCGCGAGTTTATTTGCTGGTTTTGACGCGTGTAATATTCTTGCTATCTTTGAAAAAGATAGTCTTTTTCCATCTTTTTGCGAAATATTAGCTTGATCATTTAGATGTGGTGCCAGCGCGACATAAAATTTAGACGATCTCTGTGGCTCTTTTGAGAGGTAAGTGCGAATTGCGTCTCGTGTAAGCAGATGGCGAATATCATCTAAAGAGAAACTATTTCCTTTCGATTTCGATATTTTTTTACCTGAATCATCAAGGAAAAGCCCATATTTGTAAAAACGTGGAATTGGCTTGTCTAATGCTCCCGCGATCTGGCGAGCAACATCGGCAGAAGCCAGCAAATCTTCACCATGCATTTCAAAATGAATGTTTCTGGCAAGGAGGCGCATACCCCAGTCTGCTTTCCACTGAAGTTTAGATTTACCGTTTAGTACTGAAATAGTTTGCTCTTGATCCAATATTTCATTTTTATAGAATTCTCGAATTTCTACGCCATATTCATAACCGGGTTTATTAATGACTTCATCGCCAGGTATGTAATAGGTTATTTCTCCTGATGCAGGGTTCACGTCGGTTACTATAATATGTTCCAGTACGGCGCCAGTTCTTTCAGAAATGGGCATGATCATGCTGTAGGTTCTTTGTCTTAAAGATCCGGTAGATTCCTTGCATATTTGGTTTAGCACCAAAAAATTTTGTAGGAATAGTTTGATTTCGTCATTGTAATCGCCATTTTGATAGGCTAAAGAGTTTCTGACTAGCTGACACTCTATTTCGTATTCTGTGGCGAGCTTCATGAGTTGATATTCCGCCATTTCAGAGAATGACGGGAAATTTCCGAAAGGGTCCGGCACCTTGCTTATCGGTTGGCCTAGATAAGGCGTTAATTGTTCAGCATTTGGAATATTCAAAGGCACTTTTCTGAAAGGGTCCAAATCATCTGAAATGAGATAAAAATTAACTGTTCTGCCTGCTTTCTCCAATTCGGTTTTGATGAGATTGGCTCGGAGGATTTCACAAAGGGTTCCTATGTGTGGAAGCCCTGTTGGTCCAAAACCCGCTTCGATATTGATTGATTCCTCGTATGGTATAGCCTGATTAATTTCGAGGGCTTCCTTGACATACCATTTCATTTGTAGTTACCTCCATCATAATGTTTTGATTATCTTAGGGTTAATGGTGATGAATAAAGACAGTAGAGGTGTTATTAACTTGTCAGGAAATCCTCAGTAATCCTGATGAGAAAAAATGCTTTAAAATGTTATATTATTTTATGTTTTTTGTTTTGATGTCAGCGATTAACCTTAAAATCTCTTTAAAATTAATGAATAGTTAACGCGAGTTCTAGCTAATTAACTATTACTATAATCAATTATTGCTATAAACTTATTCTAAATTCTTTCGGCTCTAAGTGAGTGCTGAAATGATAAGGTTCAATGATATTCTTTATAATGTTAAATAAAATTAATGTAATTATTGTTTCTGGTCAAGAGGGGAGCATAAATTTTTTTATTTTCTCTTCATTGCTGAATTGAGTGAGATAGTGGGGGCGATGGGTGAATGTGTCATGCTGATCAGAAAAGTCGTTTATAGTAATTCTAGCAGTGTCAAAGTTATTGATAAATAATAACTTTAAAAATAGTCATTAGGTTATTTTTCTTTTAAATCAATATGATAATTAATTTTTATATTTTGTTTTTAAATTAATTTATTATTTTTTCTTTATTTTAAAAATAAATGTTTTTTATTTTTTATAATATGTTAAATATATCTATATATTTTGTAAGAAATAATTTTAATTAATTTTATAGATTGGTTTTATATAAAATTAATAACGTTGTTTTTTATGACTTTTGATGTTTTCTTATTTCATAATTAAAATTAATTTATATTTGAATTAATTATTAAATTTTTAATGTTTAAATTATTTTTTTATAAATAATGTAATTAATAAAATTAACAAGATAAAGTTACCTGATGATGTGATTATTATCACAAATAATTTTAATTATTTTTTTGTTTTAACGATGTAATTGTGCATTTTATCACGAAAATGATTTTTGTGTTTATTTATTATATGGTTACAATAGATTGTTTGGTTGAGGGTTATATCAAAAAATTGAAATTTTAATAGAATCACTCATTTTTAATTAAAAGTGTTCATCATTATAACCTAAATTAACGATTATTTTGTCATTAAAAACCATAAAAGTTTATATAAGGAAACCATAATATGGATGATAATTGATTGCTTGAAAATATTTACAATTTGTTAACAAGTTTGTTTTATACGGTAATATTATGAGCGGTATTTATTAGCCTGAATATTTTACCGGCTCAATGGAATAGAGAGATTTTTGTCCAGAAATAAAGCTAATAATTAAATACAAGCATTGTAGATATTTTATTCTTACTTAACTTAAATTAAACCGTGTTAAAGGTGTCTAGAAGACAGATTTTACGGTGTTAGTGTTATAGGAGGAGTGAGATCTTGGCAAAGTGGTATGTCTGCGAGTGACTCTTTGCGTGATAAAAATGCAGGTACCCTAGCTATAAAAAAACAGATTTATCTTGTTGGTTGAGATAAACGTTTTGCAATTTCTAAGTACAATAGCCTGAGTTTGTTCGTTGAAACGGCATATGATGATGCGCACAGCGACAACCCAGCTTATGAAAATAAAAAACAGATGATTGTGGAAATCGACGCTCATCTGTACTTGTAAGTTGACAGTTAAAGGAGAGCTGATTTTGAGTCCTCCTGAACTACCTAAAAAAGAGGTGTGAAATGGTTAACAATGTGTTGAAAGTCTCCACATTAACCTTATTGGTCGCATGTAATGTCCATGCTGAAACAGTTGATTTGCGGGTAATGGAAACATCTGATGTTCACAGTAACCTGATTGATTTTGATTACTTTAAGGATAAACCTACAGAACAATTTGGTTTGATACGCACAGCGAGTTTAATTAAAGCAGCCAAAGCAGAAGCCTCTAACTCCATTCTGGTCGATAACGGTGATTTGATTCAAGGTAGCCCACTGGCTGATTACGTGGCTGCAAAAGGTCTTAAAAAAGGGGAATCTCATCCAGCACATCAGTTAATGAATACCATGGGTTATACCGTGGGTAACTTTGGTAACCACGAGTTTAACTTTGGTTTGGATTATCTGAAAAAAGCCATTGCCGGTGCGAAGTTCCCTTATATCAATGCCAACATCATGGATGCGAAAACCGGTAAGAACTATTTCACTCCCTATATTATTGTTGATACGCCGGTAAAAGACCGGGAGGGTAAAAATCATACCATCAAGATTGGCTATATCGGTTTTGTACCGCCCCAGATTGCTATCTGGGATAAGGTCAATCTGGATGGGAAAGTTGTCGTTAACGATGTCACTGAAACCGCGAAAAAATTTGTTCCTCAAATGAAAAAAGCGGGGGCAGATTTGATTATTGCTATTCCTCACTCCGGCTTTTCCAAGGAGCCTTATAAGGCAATGGCTGAGAACTCGGTTTATTACTTGAGTGAAGTTAAAGGTATTGATGCGATTATGTTTGGTCACTCACACGGTGTGTTTCCAAGTAAAGAATTTGCAAACATTAAAGGCGTTGATGTTGCTAAAGGTACGGTTAACGGTATTCCGGCTGTTATGCCCGGCCAATGGGGTGATCATTTAGGTGTTGTTGATATGGTTATCGACAACGGGGGCGGGGCATGGAAAGTGACGGAAGCAAAAGCGGAAGCGCGCCCGATTTATGACAAAGTGAATAAAAAGGCACTGGTTGAGCGTGATAGTGAGTTGGCAAAAATTATCGGGCAAGCTCATCAGGGAACGCGGGGTTTTGTCGGTAAATTGATTGGCAAAGCGTCTGCCAATATGTATAGCTATTTGGCTTTGATTCAAAGTGACCCGACAGTGCAGATTGTGAATGATGCACAAACTGATTACACGCGGCGTTTTATTCAAGGTGATCCCGATTTAGCAGATATTCCTGTTCTGGCCGCTGCGGCACCATTCAAAGTTGGCGGGCGTAAAAATGCACCCTCAGAGTTTGTTGAAGTTGAAAAAGGTGATTTAACCTTTCGTAACGTAGCAGATTTGTATCTCTATTCCAATACATTGGCTGTTGTGAAGGTCACTGGTGCTGATGTGATTGAATGGTTGGAGTGTTCGGCCGGCATGTATAACCAGATTGATCCAAATTCAATTCAGCCGCAGTATCTGTTGAATTGGAGCGGCTTCCGTACTTATAACTTCGACATGATAAGTGGCGTAAATTATAAGATTGATCTGACTCAGCCCGCTAAATACGACGTTGATTGCCAGCTCATCAATCAAGGGGCGAATCGTATCAAAGAGCTGACTTACCAAGGTAAACCGATCGATCCTCACGCTAAATTTCTCATTGCTACCAATAACTACCGCGCCTATGGTGGTAAATTTGCCGGCACAGGCGAAGATTACATTGCATTCGCTTCACCGGATGAGAACCGCGCTATTTTGGCTGCTTACATTGCCAAAATGTCTAAACAGAAAGGGATAGTAGCGACCAAAGCAGAGAATAATTGGTCGATTATGCCAATCAAAACTGACAAGAAATTGGATATTCGTTTCGAAACGTCTCCAAGTGAGAAAGCGGCGAGATTCATCAAAACATTTTCTCAATATCCTGTGAAATATTTGGAAAATGATGAGATCGGTTTTGCTGTGTATCAAATTGATCTGACTGAAAAAAATAATTTTAATAGTCGCCTGCCTTAATTTTGGCAGGTTTTTGTTTGTTTACCATCAATAGGGAAATAATTTCCCATAAAGGAATTAAGATGCGTTTTTTTAATTTATTATCAGCAATATTCGTTTTACTGATTGTGGGCTGTGTGAAGCAACCAGAAGTGACTGACTCGTTGGAGTCTCTATCAACATTGGAAGAGGGGGTGTCTTGTATCTTACCTGCTACTCCGCCGAAAGATTATGATTATGTTGCTAAAGGTGACCGTTATGGTCAGAACGCAACCGCATCGACAGATTACTTCAAACTGGCTATTAGTTATTCTCCAGCATTTTGTAAGAGCAAAGCAAAGAATATTGAGCGCCTGAAAAATAGTAACAAACTTGCTGAAGCGCAGCGTGAATATGAAAAGTTTGAATTGCAATGTTTCTCCGAAAACAAATTTAGTTGGGTAATTCACGGCTTGTGGGCGCAAACCTGTGATAGTAAATCAATGGCACAGTGCCGTGATTGGTCTGATGTCAGAAAACATCCACGTCTTTGCAAAGGGGATTTGTCACCACTGGATTATCAGGTGATTAAACCTTATCTATGCGCTTCTCCGGGGGCAGATTTGTTACAAGCTGAGTGGGAAAAACATGGTGTTTGTGCGTTTACAACGCCAGATCAATTTTTCAGTAAACAGCAAGAACTGTTTGATGGATTGGTATTGCCTAATGATCGTCCATCTAATAAACAGTTAATTAAGTTCCTCCAGAAAAATAACCCATCATTGAAGGGAAAAACCATTCAGATCAATCGTGATGAATTTTACGTTTGTTACAGCAAAAATTTCGACGTGATTGATTGTCCAAAGCGTGAGTTGTGATGGTTCTCCTTTCTATAAAGGAAAATCACAGTGATGTGCCTGACCTGCAGTAACGTGGGTCAGGTTTGCCATCCCTTTCAGGGGATATTTTGTATTTATACCCGTCATCTTTCAAGTTGCCTCTTTGTTGGCTGCACTCGCTCACCCCGGTCACATCGTTATCTATGCTCCCGGGGATTCACTCCCTTGCCGTCGCGATGCATCTTGAAATCCATAGGGTATATCCGTTATAGGGATAATTATGAAGATCACATCGCCAGAGACACTCGTACTCGCAATGAGGGAGACCCGCAAAAAAATAGTACTAAATTTCCATATAGATTAAGTATAATTCTCGCTAACCCCGATTAATTTCTTTAAATTTCTGGATAGTGTGTTTGATGGCTTGTTCTGTTGGCAAACGCTCCATTGAACTAGCACCATAGAACCCATGACAATTGGGACAATGAGCCAAAATATAGGCGACATCTTCCGGTTCCGAAATTGGGCCACCGTGACACAAAGTAATAATGTCATTTCGAATAGTTTTAGCTGCCGAAGCACAAGCATTAATGATTGGTATACAAGATTCCAGATCATATGATGTATTAGCACTAATATCACCTCCAGTGGTTAGCCCCAGATGTACGACGATGATATCAGCACCTGCTTGTGCCATAGCTTCAGCCTCTTTTGCATTGAAAACATAAGGAGTGGTAATCATTCCTTTTTCATGCGCCAGGCGGATTAGCTCTACCTCCAATGCATAACCCATGCCTGTTTCTTCCAGATTTTTTCTGAACTTTCCATCAATAAGCCCTACTGTTGGGAAGTTTTGAATACCAGCAAAACCTTGTGCCTTCAATTCATCCAGGAAAAGAGATAAATTACAGAATGGATCAGTACCGCAGACACCCGCTAATACAGGTGTTTCCTTAACTATCGGCAATATTTCATTACCCATTTCTCTGACAATTTCATTTGCATTACCGTATGGCATTAATCCGGCCAATGATCCTCTGCCAGCCATTCTGAAGCGTCCAGAATTATATACGATAATGAGGTCTGCCCCGCCTGCTTCCTCGCAACGCGCTGAAAGCCCCGTGCCTGCACCCGCTCCAATAATAGTTTCGTTACGTTCGACTTTTTGTTTTATAGCTTCAATAATCTGATTATATTTTTTCTTCATGAGAAATTCCTTGGTGTTCTGTAATTTCCTTGAATTGCTGTATTACCAGAGCACAAAATTGTGGTGAATTGATGTGAAAAGGTGTTTTTATAACTTTTCGCAATTCTGTTTGTTTTATTGTTTTTTTTAGTCCATGACAGAAAGCCTGTGTTGATGCAGGTAAATAAAAAGGTTGTTCAGGGCAATCTAGAGTAGAGAATCCGCCTTCCGGAATAATAAATCGAATAGGTCCATTACACTTATTAAGTTTGTTCCCTATCCAGATACCAAGCTGATAGTTTTCTTCGGGTGTGGTTCGCATTAATGTCACCTGAGAATTATGCTCGACAAATAGCCTATTGCTGTAGCGTTCTGGAACCGTGTCCTTTGCACCAAAGTTAACCATGTCCAAAGCGCCAGCACTGCCAATCCACGGAATGCTTTTTTTTGCAATGACGTCTAAGCGTGTGTCAGGGCAACCCAAAACACCCCCAAATAATAGATCAGCAATTTCTGTTAATGTAATATCCAAAACACAAACCAATTCGCCGTCTTTAGCCAATTTCTCCATGCTTGTTCCACCATTGCCGGTAGCATGAAAAGCCAGGCAATCGTATTGAGTATTTAACGCGGCAGTGAGCTGATTAATGCACGGAGTCGTCATACCAAACATCGTCAACCCTAAAGCGGGTTTATGAATATCAGCCAATGGCATAAAATAATTGACAGAGCCCGCCATCATATTTGCAGCATTAGACAATACTGCACGAGAAATACGGTTGAGTCCGTTGAGATCGGTTACCGTATAAAGCATGGCAATATCGCTGGCCTTAACATAGGCCGAGACATTCCCTGACGCCATCTTCATGTCAGTACAGTAAGACCGTCCGAAAAAAGCCGTGAGCATCGGGTCCATACCGGAGCAAATTGTGCCGATTGCCGGGAAAAAGAAAAGTGTACTCAGGCGAAAAAGGGCAGAAAAATTAAACGTTACCCGGAAGATGACGCGCGAGATAAACTGTGTTTACGGATGGACAAACCGGAGTCAAAGTGGAATTTACCTTGTACGCCATAGCGTATAACTTATCAAGGGCAGTTGCTCTGATATTATGGCTTATTTTTAGCCTGCCATGGGTTGTCAGTCCCAATAACAGGCAATAAATCTCTGTGGGTTTATTTTTAATGCTGGCCTTTTGCGACACCCTCCGATGAGCCTGTCTCTTGATCTATGAAATATGATCAAGAGACAGTGCCTGCGGGGGTTTTACTTTTTTTGCGTGTGTAAAAAATATCTTGGCTAATTTTATCAGGGTGAATACTATGTAAAAATGTAAAGAAAGGAGTCTTTCATGGAGCTGTTTACGCGCAGAATTAAAGCTGTGTACACCTGGCAGAATTACTACTGTATTGATGTCAAATCACGTTTTTTGCAGAGTGAGCTACTTTAAACTCATGAAGTACATTCTTTGGGTGATTTTATGCAGAAACCATTAGCTAATGAGTTCAACATCAAGGTTGCACCTATTTTCCGCCGACCAAAAACTAAAAGATGCCCATTTTTTTAACTGGGCATTATAGTTTAGCATCTTAGAGTCAACCTATTTGCGCTATAATTTTGTTTGAGATCTCTTCCACCTCATACAATTTGTGGATCGCGATATCCCGGATTAATGTTGGCTTAAGCGGGATGATAATGTCGTGAATTGGGTTGTGCAACCATAGAGCCACGAAATGACACCAAGGTAAATTAAGTTGCCGCACTTCATAGCCTTGCTGTTGAACCCTACTATCCATTTCCGCTGCAAGGAGTGCCTCAACTGTCGAGATGGGTATCGGGCCATCAAGGGTCATCGAAGAGACGATGAGATTTGCATCGTGCATGTTCAAATGGAGGTCGGACACGGCAGAGCTGCCTGACAACAATAGATACCTCCAACCTGTAGCGTGGGCAGCTTTGGTCAAAGATTTCGTTTTTTCAAATTCATTGTGATCGACATAGTACATTTTAATCGGGTTCGACGATGAGACGTCGTTGGTATTTATTTTATTGTTTTTGTCAGCTTCGCTAAGCGAGCCTCCATCTATAATACCTTGCAAAAAAGAAACGATAACACTGTCCGCTCCGCTTGGATCGTTCACAAAGGAAATAGTCATTTACGTGCCTCATGTATTGTTGGTTGTTTTGTTGGTTGTTTAGTAAAGCAGGTTTGCCTCCAGTCAGCTTCTGAATCTCCATAGTAATATAACGGGAATATATGGGCATTCTCGAGCGTTTTCGTATTGTCCCACGGATTGCAAACCTCCCAAACTGGATATGGATTTGTCGATGATTGTGGCACCAGATCGAATCCGCCTGATATCACTACTGCATGACCCCCAGTATCACCCAAGGCGGGAATTTTCTTTGAGAAAATAACGGCAACGACAAATGGACTATTATTAGCTAGTTCTTGTGCACAACGGTTAAAATCAGCTCTTCCTTTTATTTCTTCCTTAAGCGCCCCTATCACCTCCAAGGACGTGTTTGGCATTCCCTCCTTATTGCAATTATCACCACCTGGAAAATGGTTGTAGGGAGCTACACAAGATCCAGGGTTAAGCTGTCGGGCACCAGAATAAATCGGCTCTTGTAGGTAACGATACGGTTTCCGCGCATAATAACTGCCTATACTTGCAGCCACAGCGATCCAGCACCAAAACGTTTGCTCCTGCCTTTGCGCGTACCCTTTACGCCAGAAATCCGTGACATAGGGTTGTTTGTCGGCTTCTATGCTACGTTTGGAGGCAGAAAGCGCCACTTTCTTTAAAGAGAGGCATCTCGGTAGAATGCCATTTTGAATATCAATCATGTTGTCCTCACTTGTTGAAAATGCGACTCCAGTTTTAGAATTTTAGATTACGAATCATATTGGATTTTATGTTCGTAAATTATAAAAATCACATATAAAAAAAGACGCTATATTAACATATTGTGGTAGCATAGTTAATTTGGCTCTCGGATTAATAGTTATTTGTTTTGTATAAATATGGGGTTGTGAAGAGACATATTTAAATGTAAATTGCTTTGTATTAACTTTAAATGCATACACTATGTACAAACTTTAATAGGAATCATTTGGATGATTTACTCCACACTTTATTTATGTTCTCCGAACATAAGCTCTAATGAAATAATTAGTAATTTGTTGACATGGCTCTGATGAAGTTTATATTTTGTATAAAAATAAAATAAATCTTATATTGTGTATGACAAGTAAAAAATTCGATGGTTTCTTGATTTTTCTTAAACACACTATATATAACGATATGTGAATTTTATCTTATAAATATCTAAAAAGGAGTATGTTATGTATTACAGGTTAATTAACGAAGAAACAGGTTTATATCTCGGAGTTCGAGAGTCTAGTTCAAATCGTATAGTTAGAGGGTTTAGTCTTGATGAAGTATCTCAGGAGAGAAATAATATTCATGTGGTATGGGCTATATCACACCGGTTTGACGGAGCTCAGATAGGGGCACTAGACGCGTTAATCCGTGGGCAATTTTTTAGGTTGGCAAACGGTTATGAAAAGATAGTAGTAGATGGCCGTATTTATGATGCCTTGACTGTGGATAGTCCTGATGGTAATACCCTGAAATTTACAGTTAGCGAACATCATAATGGCCTTTACACTATACAGCCAGCGAATGACCGTAATGCCTATTTGAGTATACCACCAAAACAAGTGGCCTACCATCCAAGCGTAATTTGCGGGCATAAACTCTCTTATTGGAAGCTAGAACTAAACACCTAATTAACTGTTCTGAATAGTAGATCAATGAACTCAGTCCAAATTTAGTGATCTGATCGATGGCTAAACATCACAAATCACTAACAGGACTGAGTCATGTCTATCATAGCTCCGATACCCCGCGACGAAAGACGCAGAATGCAAAAAGAAATCCAACGCATATCAGATAAAGGTTACGCACGGAGACTTATTGCTATCTTACTGCTTCATAAAGGAAAAATGGTTATAGAAACCCGTGATATTACCGGGGCGGAGCGTTCTTCTATTGGGCGAGGGGTGAATTGGTTTACCGAAGGCGATATCGATCTCAAGCCGAAAATTGGCGCAGATTGGACACTTAAAGGGCAGCAGAAAAAAGTGGTCACGCCCGGAAACAACTGTAAGCATTATCTGACGGGAGCGCTTCATGCCGGAATAGATAAAGTGCTTTATGTTTCAGGCAGTAAGAAGAACACTGAGTTGTTTATTGCGATGCTGGAAAAGCTGAAACAGCATTATCGAAGAGCCAAAAGTATCACGTTGATATGGGATAACTACATTATCCATAAAAGCCGTAAGACAGAGGCTTGGTTGAAAAATAACCCGAAGTTCAGATTGTTATTCCAACCCATTTATTCGCCATGGGTGAATCTGATTGAGAAACCTTGGTACGCCCTGCATGAAACGATAACACGTAACCACCGATTCCAATATATGTGGGAACTCCTCAGGAAAGTTAAGCATTTTATGCACAACGTATCCCCTTTCCTGGAGGTAGTCATGGTATGGCAAATATATAGCACAATTAGGATCAATTATTTAGCCTATTTCATAATTTCTATCCTTTCAAAGGATTCTAATAAGTAGATAGAAAAGATCCCAATGAAAGAAGCTTTTATATACTGATACTTACTAATAATAATGAAGTTTGTACGTAGTGTATGTATTTTAAGTTAATACAAAGCAATTTACATTTAAATATGTCTCTTCACAACCCCATGTTTATACAAAAAATAGCTACTAATCCGATGTTAAAATTAACTATGACGGCATAATATGTTAATTGTGGCTGTTTTTTTATATATGTTTTTTATAATTTACGAGCTTAAAATCTAATGTGATTGGTGATCTGAAATTCTAAAACTGGAGTCGCATTTTTCAACAAGTGAGGACAACATGACTGATATTCAAAATGGCATTCTACCGAAATGCCTCTCTTTAAAGAAAGTGGCGCTTTTTGCTTCCAAACGTAGCATAGAAGCCGACAAACAACCCTATGTCACGGATTTCTGGCGTAAAGGGTATGCGCAGAGGCAGGAACAAACGTTTTGGTGCTGGATCGCTGTGGTTGCGGGTGTAGGCAGTTATTATGCGCAGAGACCGTATCGTTACTTACAAGAGCCGATTTATTCTGAAGTCCGACAGCTTAACCCTGGATCTTGTGTAGCTCCCTACAACCATTTTCCAGGTGGTGATAATTGCAATAAGGAGGGAATGCCAGACAAGTCCTTAGGGGCAATAGGGGCGCTTGAGAAAGCAATAGAAGGAAAAGCTAATGCGAGTCTTTGTATAGGAGAACTGTTTAATAGTCGGCCATTTGTCGTTGCCGTTTTTTTCTCAAAGAAAGTTCCCGCCTTGGGTGATACTGGGGGTCACGTAGTGGTGATATCGGCCGGATTTAATATGAAGGAGTCACAACCACCGTCACATCCAGTTTGGGAAGTGTGTAACCCGTGGGACAATACGAGATCTTTGGAGAATTACGAGATATTCCCGTTATATTACTATGGAGATCCAAAAGCTCGCTGGGCGCAAACCTGCTTTACTAAACAACCAACAAAACCACCAACAATACATGAGGCACGCAAATGACTATTTCCGTTGTGAGCGCTCTAAGCGGAGGAGAGCATAAATCTATGGTCACCCCGTTTTTGCAACACTGATTTTGATTAATGGTAGGCTTGTTTAAATCTATCCGGCGTCTCTATGGACAAGAATGCCCGCACCTCAATGAGTTCTGCACCTGATGAACTTCAATGAGCCATTTTTATGCTTAGGTTTTTCATCAGGTCGTTCATGTCATCAATAATCAGTCTTCGCAAAACCCGATGGGTAACTGCTTAAATTAACGATAGCGTCCCTGCTCAAGCAGGGCAATTACCGTTACCTTTCGAACACAGTTTGTCGTGTCGTGATAGCCCAAGCTATCCGGGCCAATTTGTTTGCCAGCGCACAAGCCACTACACAAGCGTGTTTTCTGACCAGTTGCGCTTTAACCCAGCTGGCCAGACGTCCCGATTGATGGTCGATGCGCTGGATAAAAACTCGGGCACACTGAACCAACAACCGTCACAGATTTTTATCGCCACGTTTACATTCCCAGTAGCGTATTTTTTTCCGCCGGTACTGTATTGACGAGGGACCAGACCAGTCGATGCAGCAAAGTCCCGGCTGCGAGCATACTGTTTGCTATCGCCTAACTGAGAAGATAAAACGCTAGCAGTTATTGGACCAACGTCAGGAATTGTCAGAAGCTGTTGTCCTGCCTCATTACGGTTTAACGCCTGTTCCAGCGCGGCTTCAAGTTCATTAATCTGTTCAACCAGATAGCGATAATGAGCATGCAGCCGCATCAGTAGCTGCACCAAGTAGGGAGGATTTCAGGACACATCAAAAGTCTGGTTACTCACAGATACCGAGAATAACCCTATGCGAATCTGACAGAAGTGTCAAAATGCGTTGACAAAATCTACGTCGGGCGTAATATTAGCCCTAACAACGCTCGCAATGTTCCCTAGGGGATGTTCGTGGGCTTTTTTTTGCCTCTTTTTCTTCTTCAGGGATGACTGCTAATCATGCCTTATACCCTCTATCCAAAGCCGTATCGTTCACCAGGGGATCTTGTTGCCGATTTACAGGCTAAGCATCTTCAGTTTCAGAATACTGCTGATGCAGAACAAATTCTTAGTCAGATAAGCTATCACCACTTCAAAATTTACCTGCATCCGTTCCTCGATTCGGCCAGCCCCGGCGGCAAGCATTACCGTCCGACAGCGTTCTTTGAGCATGGCGTTCAGATTTACCGGTTTGATGAGGAACTCCGCGCTTACCTTTTTAAGGTCATCGCCAGACTGGAAGTTAAATTACGCAGCCGTCTCGATCACATACTCGCCGCGCACAGTAATAATCCGTTCTGGTATCTTGATAATACATTCTTTTTAACCACGAACGGTACGCAAAAACTTGATGCTATTCGCAGCCGGATAGCTTCAGAATTCCTTAACAGCAAAGAAGCCTACGCCCATAATTATAAAGCTAAGTATTTCAACGAGACGCACGACAATTTCAAACAGCTTCCCCCATTCTGGATCGCCAGTGAGTTTCTGACAATTGGTGCGCTTCAGAAGATCTATTCAGTCATCAATAACCACTATTTTTATAATCTGCCTGGTACGGCCAGTAACACACTGCAAAGATTAGCGGCTGAATTTGGTGCGCGAAAATTTTCAACTCTGTCTAATTGGGTTACCGTGCTACGTGATGTTCGCAACAAGTGTGCCCATCATAGCCGCCTTTGGAACGTCAATCTGCCTGCGCCAAAAGATATTATGCATCTTCTAACGGTTGTGCCGCTACAGACGAATCGCCTTTATAATGCTCTGGTAGTCATGAATCAGATGATCAAAACGCTCGGTATTACCAGCCTGGACTTTTTTGACACGATTGATGATCTGACACAGCAATACCCGGCGATTCAACCTTACCTGCGTAGCGCTGGGTTTGCTCATAACTGGCGGGCAGATCCGTTCTGGCATTAACGTTTAACTCTGACAAATTGACTCATCTGGTGTACCAGGGCGCGAGCATACTTTTTTACCCCCCCCTTGAATGAACCGTAATTATATGATCTCATTCTCCTTATTTTTCTTTTTAATACTCGCCCATGAATCCGAACCAGACCCTGATTGAACATTTAACCGTTGTGAAA